>NZ_JBEPKY010000027.1:0-85409 GCF_040544975.1 Pseudacidovorax sp. 1753
TCGCCCCGATCGCCATGGAAGAAGGCCTGCGCTTCGCCATCCGCGAAGGCGGCCGTACCGTCGGCGCCGGCGTCGTGGCCAAGATCATCGAGTAATTATTCGGTGTTCCGGGACGCTCACCGTCGTGGTGGCGTCTCGAAGCCTGTTGATCAGGTCTTAGGGGTATAGCTCAATTGGCAGAGCGTCGGTCTCCAAAACCGAAGGTTGTAGGTTCGATTCCTACTGCCCCTGCCACCTCCTAGTGGGTGGCGATGGGTCCGGAACCTCACAGCACGGATCCAGCCGACTCCGATTCGGCGAAAACGAACAGATTCAAGCCCGCCGCGCTCCGGCGGGCTTCGGCGTCTTCCGAACAGGCGTCTATACAGGCCGCAAGGCCAGGAATTTGCCGAGATGGCCACAACTCAAATCGAAACGGTCCAGACGGGCGCCGACAAGGCCAAGCTGGCGGCAGCCGTGGTGCTGCTGCTGGGTTCGCTGGTGGCGTTCTACATGCTGGCCCGGCAGGGGGCATGGGTTCAATGGGGCGTGCTGCTGGTGGGCATGGCTGCGGCCGTGGCCGTCTTCGCCGTCTCCGAGAGCGGAAAGCGTCTTTACGGCTTTGGTCGTGACGCCTGGCGCGAAGTGCGCAAGGTTGTGTGGCCGACGCGCAAGGAAGCCATCCAGATGACCGCCTACGTCTTCGCCTTTGCGGTGATCATGGCGCTGTTCCTGTGGGTGACGGACAAGACCCTGGAGTGGTTCTTCTACGACCTGCTGCTGGGCTGGAAAAAGTAATGAACGACACCGTCGACAACGACACCACCGCCCCGGCGCAGCCGGCCAATCCGGACCTGCGTTGGTATGTCGTCCATGCCTATTCGGGGATGGAGAAGGCCGTCGAGCGCAATATCACCGAGCGCATCAACCGCGCGGGCATGCAAGGCAAGTTCGGCCGCATCCTGGTGCCCAGCGAAGAGGTGGTGGACGTCAAGAACGGCCAGAAGCGCACCATGGAGCGCCGGCTTTTCCCTGGCTATGTGCTGGTCGAGATGGTGATGGATGACGACACCTGGCACCTGGTCAAGCACACAAGCAAGGTGACGGGCTTCGTGGGCGGTGCCAAGAACCGGCCTGCGCCGATCTCGCAGCGTGAGGTGGACGAGATTGTCAACCAGATGCAGCAGGGCACCGAGAAGCCCCGCCACAAGGTGGAGTTCATGGTGGGCGAGCTGGTGCGTGTCAAGGAAGGCCCGTTCACTGACTTCAACGGCACTGTCGAGGAAGTCAACTACGAAAAGAACAAGCTGCGCGTGTCCGTGATGATCTTCGGCCGCGCAACGCCGGTGGAACTCGGCTTCGCCGAGGTCGAGAAGACCTGAGACAGAGACAAGAACGCGGCTGGCAGCGCCAGTCGCGGCTTCGGGTGGTCCGCGCCTTTCGACTCGGCGGTCCGCCTTTTTCCTGAGTCGCAACCCCGGGGAGCCGCGGAAACATCCGTGGCGCTATCACCCGCAAGGAGTCAAGCATGGCGAAGAAAATCGTCGGCTTCATCAAGCTGCAAGTGCCGGCAGGCAAGGCCAACCCCTCGCCGCCGATCGGTCCCGCGCTGGGTCAGCGTGGCCTGAACATCATGGAGTTCTGCAAGGCGTTCAACGCCCAGACCCAGGGCGTCGAGCCCGGTCTGCCGCTGCCGGTGGTGATCACCGCCTTCGCGGACAAGAGCTTCACCTTCATCATCAAGACGCCTCCGGCGACCACGCTGATCAAGAAGGCGATCAAGCTGGACAAGGGCTCGGCCAAGCCGCATACCGACAAGGTCGGCAAGATCACCCGCGCTCAGCTCGAGGAGATCGCCAAGGCCAAGATGAAGGATCTGACCGCCGCCGATCTGGACGCCGCAGTGCGCACCATCGCCGGCTCGGCCCGCTCGATGGGCGTGAACGTGGAGGGCGTGTGAGATGGCCAAGCTGACCAAGAAGGCAAAGGCCCTGCAGGGCAAGGTCGAGACCACCAAGCTGTACCCGCTGGCCGACGCGCTGGCGCTGGTGAAGGAACATGCCACCGCCAAGTTCGATGAGTCCATCGACGTGGCCGTGCAGCTGGGCATCGACGCCAAGAAGTCGGACCAGGTGGTGCGTGGTGCCGTCGTGATGCCCAACGGCACCGGCAAGACCAAGCGCGTGGCCGTGTTCGCCCAGGGCGCCAAGGCCGAGGAAGCCAAGGCCGCTGGTGCCGACATCGTCGGCATGGACGACCTGGCTGCGCAAGTCAAGGCGGGCGACATGCCCTTCGACGTGGTGATCGCTGCCCCTGACGCGATGCGCGTGGTCGGTACGCTGGGTCAGATCCTGGGCCCGCGCGGCCTGATGCCGAACCCCAAGGTCGGCACCGTGACCCCCGACGTCGCCACGGCCGTGAAGAACGCCAAGGCCGGCCAGGTGCAGTTCCGTGTCGACAAGGCCGGCATCATCCACGGCACCATCGGCCGCCGCTCCTTCGACAGCGACAAGCTCCAGGGCAACCTGGTGGCGCTGATCGACGCGCTGAACAAGGCCAAGCCGGCCACCAGCAAGGGCGTGTACCTGCGCAAGGTCGCCGTGTCGTCCACCATGGGTGTGGGCGTGCGCGTGGACACGCAGTCCATCGCCCAGGCCTGAGCCTGAACGTGATTTGCCGGGCTGTCCTCGGACGGCCTGGCGGATGTGGTGGGCCGGGGCCTTCTTCCTATGGAAAGGGGCTCCGGGCCATCCAAGACCGCTGGCGGCGGCCGGGGTGCGAACCCCGGCGCCTTAATCGACCGAAGGTCGGCCAGCGCAGATGGCGATCCCACTGCAAGGAATTCCGGTTCCGAAACAGTTGGTCGCTGCATGAAGGCGTCGTCCGGGCAACCGGGCGACATTGAAAAGGAGTAGACCTTGAGTCTGAATCGCAGTGAGAAAGAAGCGGTCATTGCTGAAGTGACCGGCCTCGCCGCTAAAGCTCAAACGCTCGTCCTGGCGGAATACCGTGGCATCACGGTGGCCGACATGACCCGTCTGCGCAACGCAGCCCGCGACAAGGGTGTGAGCCTGAGTGTTCTGAAGAACACGCTGGCTCGCCGTGCCGTGGCTGGCAGCGCATTCGAAGTCGTCGGCGACCAGATGACCGGTCCGCTGATCTATGGCTTCTCCGAAGACGCCGTCGCTGCCGCCAAGGTGGTGGCCGACTTCGCGAAGACCAACGACAAGTTGGTGATTCGCGGTGGCGCTTTCGGTGGCAAGGCCCTGGATGTGGAAGGCGTGAAGCAACTGGCCAACATTCCTACCAAGGAAGTGCTGCTGGCCCAGCTGTGCGGCTTGCTGATGTCGCCGATTTCCCGCACCGCCGTGGTGCTGGGTGCCCTGGCGGCCAAGCGTGGCGAAGGCGCTGCAGAAGAACCTGCAGCCGAGGCCGCCGCGGCCTGATCCATTGATCGCGCGGCAATCAACCCAATCTGTTTTAGGAAATCAACATGGCATTCGATAAAGACGCATTCCTGACCGCTCTGGACAGCATGACGGTCCTCGAGCTCAACGACCTGGTCAAGGCCATCGAAGAGAAGTTCGGCGTGAGCGCCGCTGCAATGGCCGCTCCGGCCGCCGGTGGCGCCGCTGCCGCTCCGGCCGCCGAAGAGAAGACCGAGTTCAACGTCGTGCTGACCGAAGCCGGCGCGAACAAGGTGTCGGTCATCAAGGCCGTGCGCGAAATCACCGGCCTGGGCCTGAAGGAAGCCAAGGACCTGGTGGAAGCCGCTCCCAAGGCCGTGAAGGAAGGCCTGGCCAAGGCCGACGCCGAAGCCGCCAAGAAGAAGCTGGAAGAAGCCGGCGCCAAGGTGGAACTGAAGTAATTCAGGCCCCTCTGGAGGCTGGAAGTGCCCTCGCGGGCCTTCCAGCCTTTGCCGCTTTCAGAGCGCACCCGAAAGCCGCATCGATGCGGTGGCTTTCGAGTGTCTTCTGACCCCGACTGCAGAAGGACTCTTGGTTCGGGCGATGTGCAATGCATCGCCGTCCGCCATCGGCTGGTAGTGGCCAGCCGCCAAGCAGGAACGCCCGCGCGTTGCTGACCCTAGTCGCTGATGATCTCAAGCCCCGGAGCTCTCATGGCCCAAGCATCGACCTACAGTTATACCGAACGCAAGCGAATCCGCAAAAGCTTCGGCAACCGCGACAGCGTCGTCCAGATTCCCTACCTTCTGCAGATGCAGAAGGACGCCTACACCGCCTTCCTGCAAGCCGCCTCGGCGCCCCAGAAACGCAGCGACGAAGGCCTGCAAGCCGCATTCAACGCCGCCTTCCCGATCGTCTCCCACAACGGTTTCGTGGAGATGAAGTTCCTGGAGTACAACCTGGCCAAGCCCGCCTTCGACGTGCGCGAGTGCCAGACCCGGGGCCTGACCTTCGCCTCGGCCGTGCGCGCCAAGGTGCAGCTGATCATCTACGACCGCGAGTCCTCGACCTCGCAGTCCAAGGTGGTCAAGGAAGTGAAGGAACAAGAGGTCTACATGGGCGAAGTGCCCCTGATGACCGACAAGGGCTCCTTCATCATCAACGGCACCGAACGCGTGATCGTGTCGCAGCTGCACCGCTCCCCCGGTGTGTTCTTCGAGCATGACAAGGGCAAGACACACAGCTCGGGCAAGCTGCTGTTCTCTGCCCGCGTGATCCCCTACCGCGGCTCCTGGCTGGATTTCGAGTTCGACCCGAAGGACATCCTGTACTTCCGCGTCGACCGCCGCCGCAAGATGCCGGTCACGATCCTGCTGAAGGCCATCGGCCTGAACCCGGAATCGATCCTGGCGAACTTCTTCGTCAACGACAACTTCCGCCTGATGGACAGCGGCGGCCAGATGGAGTTCGTCTCCGAGCGGTTGCGCGGCGAAGTCGCACGCTTCGACATCACCGACAAGGCCGGCAAGGTGATCGTGGCCAAGGACAAGCGCGTCACGGCCCGCCACACCCGTGAGCTGGAGCAGTCGGGCACCACGCACATCAGCGTGCCGGAAGACTTCCTGGTCGGCCGCGTGCTGGCCCGCAACATCATCGACCCCGACACGGGCGAGGTGCTGGCCAAGGCCAACGACGAGCTGACCGAGACCGTGCTCAAGAAGCTGCGCACCGCCGGTGTGCAGGAGATCCAGTGCATCTACACGAATGAGCTGGACCAGGGCGCCTACATCAGCCAGACCCTGCGCATCGACGAGACGGCCGACGAGTTCGCCGCCCGCGTGGCCATCTACCGCATGATGCGCCCCGGCGAGCCGCCGACCGAAGACGCCGTGCAGGCCCTGTTCCAGCGCCTGTTCTACAACCCGGACACCTACGACCTGTCGCGTGTGGGCCGGATGAAGTTCAACGCCAAGATCGGCCGCGAAGAGTCCACGGGCCCGATGGTCCTGACCAACGAGGACATCCTCGCCGTGGTCAAGATCCTGGTCGACCTGCGCAACGGCCGCGGCGAAGTCGACGACATCGACCACCTGGGCAACCGCCGCGTGCGCTGCGTCGGCGAGCTGGCCGAGAACCAGTACCGCACCGGCCTCGCTCGCATCGAGAAGGCCGTCAAGGAACGTCTGGGCCAGGCCGAGCAAGAGCCGCTCATGCCGCACGACCTGATCAACAGCAAGCCGATCTCGGCCGCCCTGAAGGAATTCTTCGGCGCCTCGCAGCTGTCGCAGTTCATGGACCAGACCAACCCGCTGTCCGAGATCACGCACAAGCGTCGCGTCTCGGCCCTGGGCCCAGGCGGTCTGACGCGCGAACGCGCCGGCTTCGAAGTGCGCGACGTGCACGTCACGCACTACGGCCGCGTGTGCCCGATCGAGACGCCGGAAGGCCCGAACATCGGTCTGATCAACTCGCTGGCCCTGTACGCCCGCCTGAACGAGTACGGCTTCATCGAGACGCCGTATCGCCGCGTGGTGGATGGCAAGGTCACGATGGACATCGACTACCTGTCGGCCATCGAGGAAGGCAAGTACGTCATCGCCCAGGCCAACGCCGCGCTGGACGAGGAAGGCCGCCTGACCGGCGACCTGGTGTCGGCCCGCGAGAAGGGCGAATCGATCCTGGTCGGCGCCGACCGCATCCAGTACATGGACGTGTCGCCCGCGCAGATCGTGTCGGTGGCTGCCTCGCTCGTGCCCTTCCTGGAGCACGATGACGCGAACCGCGCACTGATGGGCGCCAACATGCAGCGTCAGGCCGTGCCCGTGCTGCGTCCCGAGAAGCCCTTCGTGGGCACCGGCATCGAGCGGGTCTCGGCCGTGGACTCGGGCACCGTGGTGACGGCCACGCGCGGTGGCATCGTCGATTACGTGGACGCGACCCGCATCGTGGTGCGCGTCAACGACGACGAAGCGCAGGCCGGCGAGGTGGGTGTGGACATCTACAACCTCATCAAGTACCAGCGTTCCAACCAGAACACCAACATTCACCAGCGTCCGATCGTCAAGCGCGGCGACAAGCTGGCCAAGGGCGACGTGGTGGCCGACGGTGCCTCCACCGACCTGGGTGAGCTGGCCCTGGGCCAGAACATGCTGATCGGCTTCATGCCGTGGAACGGCTACAACTTCGAAGACTCGATCCTGATCTCCGAACGCGTGGTGGCCGACGACCGCTACACCTCGATCCACATCGAGGAGCTGGTGGTCATGGCCCGCGACACCAAGCTGGGCGCCGAGGAAATCACCCGCGACATCCCGAACCTGGCCGAGCAGCAGCTCAACCGCCTGGACGAGTCCGGCATCATCTACGTGGGTGCCGAAGTCACCCCCGGCGACGTGCTGGTGGGCAAGGTCACGCCCAAGGGCGAGACCACGCTGACGCCGGAAGAGAAGCTCCTGCGTGCCATCTTCGGCGAGAAGGCCTCCGACGTGAAGGACACCTCGCTGCGCGTGGACCAGGGCTCCTCGGGCACCGTCATCGACGTGCAGGTTTTCACGCGTGAAGGCATCCAGCGCGACAAGCGCGCCCAGCAGATCATCGACGACGAGCTCAAGCGCTTCCGCCTGGACCTGAACGACCAGCTGCGCATCGTCGAGGCCGACGCCTTCGACCGTATCGAGAAGCTGCTGACCGGCCGCGTCGCCAATGGCGGCCCGAACAAGCTGGCCAAGGGCACCAAGCTGGACAAGGCCTACCTGTCCTCGGTCGAGAAGTTCCACTGGTTCGACATCCGTCCCGCCGAGGACGAGGTCGCCATGCAGCTGGAGTCGATCAAGAACTCGCTGGAGCAGACCCGCCACAGCTTCGACCTGGCCTTCGAAGAGAAGCGCAAGAAGCTCACGCAGGGCGACGAGCTGCCCGCGGGCGTGCTCAAGATGGTCAAGGTGTACCTGGCCGTCAAGCGCCGCCTGCAGCCCGGTGACAAGATGGCCGGCCGCCACGGCAACAAGGGCGTGGTGTCCAAGATCGTTCCGGTCGAGGACATGCCCCACATGGCCGACGGCACGCCGTGCGACATCTGCCTGAACCCGCTGGGCGTGCCCTCGCGGATGAACGTGGGCCAGGTGCTGGAAGTGCACCTGGGCTGGGCCGGCAAGGGCATCGGCCAGCGTATCGGCGACCTGCTGCAGACGCAGGCCAAGGTGGCGGAGCTGCGCCAGTTCCTGGAGCAGTTCTACAACAGCACCGGCCGCAAGGAGAACCTGGACGCCCTGAGCGACACCGACATCGTGGAGATGGCGCACAACCTGCAAAACGGTGTGTCCTTCGCCACCCCGGTGTTCGACGGCGCGACCGAAGAGGACATCCGCGCGATGCTGAAGCTGGCCTTCCCGGACGACATCGCCAAGCTCAAGGGCCTGACCGACAGCCGTACCCAGGCCTACCTCTACGACGGCCGCACCGGCGATCGCTTCGACCGTCCCGTGACCGTCGGCTACATGCACTTCCTGAAGCTGCACCACTTGGTCGACGACAAGATGCACGCCCGCTCCACGGGCCCGTACTCGCTCGTCACGCAGCAGCCGCTGGGCGGCAAGGCCCAGTTCGGCGGCCAGCGCTTCGGTGAGATGGAAGTGTGGGCGCTGGAAGCCTATGGCGCCTCCTACGTGCTGCAGGAAATGCTCACCGTGAAGTCCGACGACGTCCAGGGCCGTACCAAGGTCTACGAGAACATCGTCAAGGGCGAACACGCCATCGAGGCCGGCATGCCGGAATCGTTCAACGTGCTGGTCAAGGAAATCCGCTCGCTGGGTCTCGACATCGAGCTCGAGCGCTCGTAATTGAAAGGGAAAGAGTCACATGAAATCGCTACTCGACCTGTTCAAGCAGTTCACGCCGGATGAGCATTTCGATGCCATCAAGATCGGCATGGCTTCGCCCGAGAAGATCCGTTCGTGGTCCTTCGGCGAGGTGAAGAAGCCCGAGACCATCAATTACCGCACCTTCAAGCCCGAGCGCGACGGCCTGTTCTGCGCCAAGATCTTCGGGCCCATCAAGGACTACGAGTGCCTGTGCGGCAAGTACAAGCGCCTGAAGCACCGCGGCGTCATCTGCGAGAAGTGCGGCGTCGAAGTCACGCAGACCAAGGTGCGCCGCGAGCGCATGGGCCACATCGACCTGGCCGCGCCCTGCGCCCACATCTGGTTCCTGAAGTCGCTGCCGTCGCGTCTGGGCCTGGTGCTCGACATGACGCTGCGCGACATCGAGCGCGTGCTGTACTTCGAAGCCTATGTGATCGTCGACCCCGGCATGACCCCGCTGAAGAAGTTCGGCATCATGACCGAGGACGACTATGAGGCCAAGCGCACCGAATACGGTGACGAGTTCATCGCCAAGATGGGCGCCGAAGGCATCAAGGACCTGCTGCAATCGATCGAGCTCGACACCGAGATCGAACGCCTGCGCGGCGACCTGACCGGCTCCGAAGTCAAGGTCAAGAAGAACTCCAAGCGCCTGAAGGTGCTCGAGGCCTTCCGCAAGTCGGGCATCAAGCCCGAGTGGATGGTGCTGGACGTGCTGCCCGTGCTGCCGCCGGACCTGCGTCCGCTGGTGCCGCTGGACGGTGGCCGCTTCGCGACCTCCGACCTGAACGACCTGTACCGCCGCGTCATCAACCGCAACTCGCGTCTGCGCCGCCTGCTGGAGCTGAAGGCTCCGGAAATCATCGCGCGCAACGAGAAGCGGATGCTGCAGGAAGCCGTGGATTCGCTGCTGGACAACGGCCGCCGTGGCAAGGCCATGACGGGCGCCAACAAGCGCGCGCTCAAGTCGCTGGCCGACATGATCAAGGGCAAGAGCGGCCGCTTCCGCCAGAACCTGCTGGGCAAGCGCGTCGACTACTCGGGCCGTTCGGTCATCGTGGTGGGCCCGACGCTCAAGCTGCACCAGTGCGGCCTGCCCAAGCTGATGGCGCTCGAACTCTTCAAGCCCTTCATCTTCTCGCGCCTCGAAGCCATGGGCATCGCGACGACGATCAAGGCCGCCAAGAAGGAAGTCGAAGCCGGCACTCCGGTGGTGTGGGACATCCTGGAAGAGGTGATCAAGGAGCACCCCGTCCTGCTGAACCGCGCCCCCACGCTGCACCGCCTGGGCATCCAGGCCTTCGAGCCGATCCTGATCGAAGGCAAGGCCATCCAACTGCACCCGCTGGTCTGCGCCGCCTTCAACGCCGACTTCGACGGCGATCAGATGGCCGTCCACGTGCCGCTGTCGGTCGAGGCGCAGGTGGAAGCCCGCACGCTGATGCTGGCCTCCAACAACGTGCTGTTCCCGGCCTCGGGTGAGCCCTCCATCGTGCCTTCGCAGGACGTGGTGCTGGGCCTGTACTACACCACCCGCGATCGCATCAACGGCAAGGGCGAGGGCCTGATCTTCTCCGACATCGGTGAAGTGCAGCGCGCGCTGGACGCCGGCCAGGTCGAGCTCACCGCCAAGGTGGCGGTACGCATCACCGAGTGGAACAAGAACAAGGACACCGGCGAGTTCGAACCCTCGACCTCCCTGGTGGACACGACCGTCGGCCGCGCGTTGCTGTCGGAGATCCTGCCCAAGGGCCTGCCCTTCAGCAACATCAACAAGGCGCTGAAGAAGAAGGAGATCTCCAAGCTGATCAACGCCTCCTTCCGCCGCTGCGGCCTGAAGGAGACGGTGGTCTTCGCCGACAAGCTGCTGCAGAACGGCTTCCGCCTCGCGACCAAGGCCGGCATCTCGATCGCCATCGACGACATGCTGGTGCCGCCGGAGAAGGAAAAGATCATCGACGACGCCTCGCGCGAGGTGAAGGAGATCGAGCAGCAGTACGTCTCGGGTCTGGTCACGGCCGGCGAGCGCTACAACAAGGTCGTGGACATCTGGGGCCGCGCGGGGGACGCCGTCTCCAAGGTGATGATGGCCCAGCTGTCCAAGCAGAAGGTCACCGACCGCCATGGCAAGGAAGTGGACCAGGAGTCCTTCAACTCCATCTACATGATGGCCGACTCGGGCGCGCGGGGTTCCGCCGCCCAGATCCGCCAGGTGGCCGGCATGCGGGGCCTGATGGCCAAGCCGGACGGCTCGATCATCGAGACGCCCATCACGGCCAACTTCCGCGAAGGCCTGAACGTGCTGGAGTACTTCATCTCCACGCACGGTGCCCGTAAGGGTCTGGCCGACACGGCCCTGAAGACGGCCAACTCGGGTTACCTGACCCGCCGTCTGGTGGACGTGACGCAGGATCTGGTCGTGACCGATCCGGATTGCGGCACCAGCGACGGCACCGCGATGCGCGCCATCGTGGAAGGCGGCGAAGTGATCGAGTCGCTGCGCGACCGAATCCTCGGCCGCACCACGGCCGACGACGTGCTGCATCCCGAAAACCGCAGCGTGCTGGTCAAGGCCGGCGAGATGCTGGACGAGGACGTCATCGAGGTGCTCGAAGCCGCCGGCGTGGACGAGGTGAAGGTGCGCACCGCGCTGACCTGCGCCACCCGCTACGGTCTGTGCGCCAAGTGCTACGGCCGCGACCTGGGCCGCGGTGGCCTGGTGAACATCGGCGAAGCGGTGGGCGTGATCGCCGCCCAGTCGATCGGCGAACCCGGCACGCAGCTGACGATGCGGACCTTCCACATCGGTGGTGCCGCCTCGCGCGCCGCCATCGCCTCGAGCGTGGAAGCCAAGTCGAACGGCATCATCGGCTTCAACGCCACGATGCGCTACGTGACCAACTCCAAGGGCGAGCTGGTGGTGATTGCCCGTTCGGGCGAGATCATCATCCAGGACGAGCACGGCCGCGAGCGCGAGCGTCACAAGGTGCCGTATGGCGCGACGCTGACGATCAAGGCCGACCAGCAGATCAAGGCTGGCACGATCCTGGCCAACTGGGATCCGCTGACCCGACCCATCATCACGGAATTCGCCGGCCAGACGAAGTTCGAGAACGTGGAAGAGGGCGTCACTGTGGCCAAGCAGGTCGACGAAGTGACCGGCCTGTCCACGCTGGTGGTGATCGATCCGAAGCGCCGCGGCGCCGCCAAGGTGGTGCGTCCGCTGGTCAAGCTGCTCGACGCGCAGGGCCAGGAAGTCAAGATCCCGGGCACCGACCACTCGGTGGCCATCGGCTTCCAGGTGGGCGCGCTGATCCAGGTGCGCGACGGTCAGGACGTGGGCCCCGGCGAAGTGCTGGCCCGCATCCCGGTCGAAGGCCAGAAGACCCGTGACATCACGGGCGGTCTGCCCCGCGTGGCCGAGCTGTTCGAAGCCCGCTCGCCCAAGGACAAGGGCCTGCTGGCCGAGATGACCGGCACCATTTCCTTCGGCAAGGAGACCAAGGGCAAGATCCGTCTGCAGATCACCGACCCCGAAGGCAAGGTCTGGGAAGAGCTCGTGCCCAAGGAGAAGAACATCCTGGTGCACGAAGGCCAGGTGGTGAACAAGGGCGAAGTCGTGGTCGACGGCCCGGCCGATCCGCAGGACATCCTGCGCCTGCTGGGTTCCGAAGAGCTGGCCCGCTACATCGTGGACGAGGTCCAGGACGTTTACCGCCTGCAGGGTGTGAAGATCAACGACAAGCACATCGAGGTGATCGTTCGCCAGATGCTGCGCCGTGTCGTGGTCGAGAACGCCGGCGAGTCCGGCTACATCCAGGGCGAGCAGGTCGAGCGTTCGGAGATCCTCAACACCAACGAGCGCCTGCAGCGCGAAGGCAAGATCCCGGCGGTCTATAGCAACCTGCTGCTGGGCATCACCAAGGCGTCGCTGTCCACCGACTCGTTCATCTCCGCGGCCTCCTTCCAGGAAACGACGCGTGTGCTGACCGAAGCGGCCATCATGGGCAAGCGCGACGAGCTGCGCGGCCTGAAGGAAAACGTCATCGTCGGCCGCCTGATTCCCGCGGGCACCGGCCTGGCGTACCACCAGGCCCGCAAGGCCAAGGAAGCCATGGACGAGGCCGAGCGCCGCGCCATCGCCGATGCGGAAGCCGCCGAACTGGCCGCCTCCACCTCGGACGAATCGGCCGACGCCACGGCCGACGCGGGCGAAGCCCCGGCTGGCGAATAAGCCGTGACGCGCATGGCCCCGCAGGGCCATGCGCCTGCCGCGCAAGACGACCGCATCGCTTCCATGATCGCGTCCCGACGCCCTCCCGCCCTCATCGGCGCGAGGGCGTTTCTTCATTCACCGACCGCCGGGGGTTCGCCATGAACGGCTGGGCCAGTTCGCTGACCAGCTGGGGCGTGATCGCCATCGGCGTGTTCTGGTATGTCGGTGCCCACAACCGGCTCGTGCGCCTGCGTTCGACGGCCGTTCAGGCCTATGCGCAGCTCGATGCCGCGCTGATGGCGCAGGTGCAGCATGTGCAGGCACTCCTCGCCCAGGCGCCGGCGTCTGCCGACGAAGTCCAGCGGGGCCTGGATGCCACGCTGCGTGGCGCCTGCGGACAGCTGGCGACCTCGCTGGGTGCGGCCCGGCTTCGGCCGTTGCATGCCCCCACCATGGCCGCGCTGGCGACTGCCGTGCGGGCCTGGGCGGCGGCCTGGCACCAGCATGCCCAGGCCGCGGGCCAGGCCCTGCCGGCCCTGCTGGCCGGCGATTTGCTTGCCGGCACGGCATGGCCGCTGCCGCCCACCCATGTCGAAGTGGCGCAGGCCCAGTTCAATGCCGCGGTGACGCAGTACAACGCGGCGGTTCGCCAGTTCCCGGCCATCCTGGTGGCCTGGCTGGCCCGCTTCAAGGTGGCGGCACCGCTGGTCTGACTCGTCTCGGGTGCAGGGCGCCGCCGTCTTCCGCCGGAGCGCTGCCTGGGCAGCGCACGGGCACCCATTACCATCGCCGTCTTCCTGTCCCACACCGATGTCCGTCGGAGATCCCATTTCCCCTTCCGCCCCTCTTGGGCCTCCGCTGTGGCGCCAGCTCCAGCTGGTGGCCGGCGTGCTCGCGGCCGTCCGTGGCGGCACGTCCGGCACGGCGGCGCTCGACGAGGTCGAGCCTGGCCTGCGCCCCGGTGTGCAGGCGATCGCCTTCCAGACCATGCGCTGGCTGGGCCGTGGCGAGGCGCTGCGGCGCCACTTGGCCAAGCGCACCCCGCCGCCGGCCGCGGACGCCCTGCTGTGCACGGCGCTGGCCCTGGCGTGGGACCCCGAGCGTGCACCTTACGAGCCGTTCACGCTGGTCGACCAGACCGTCGAAGCCGCCAAGCGCCAGCCCCACACCCGCGCGCAGGCCAGCTTCATCAATGCCTGCCTGCGCCGCTTCCTGCGCGAGCGCGACGAACTGGTCGCCGCCACCGAGCGGGAGCCCGTGGCCCAGTGGAACCATCCCCGTTGGTGGATCGAGCGGCTGCGCCGCGACCATCCCCAGGCCTGGCAGCGCGTGCTCATGGCCGACAACGGCCCGGCGCCCCTGACGCTGCGCATCAATGCACGCAGGACCTCGGTCGCCCGCTACCTGCCCGCACTGGCGGCCCTGCAACTGCCGGCCCGCAAGGTCGCGGAGCAGGGGCTGGAGCTGCGCGAGGCGCGCCCCGTCCAGCAACTGCCCGGCTTCGAGGCCGGCGAGTTCTCGGTGCAGGACGCGGCGGCCCAACTGGCCGCGCCGCTGCTGCTCGAAGGCCTCAAACCGGCCGGTCCGGCGCTGCAGGTGCTCGATGCCTGCGCCGCGCCGGGCGGCAAGACGGCGCATCTGCTCGAACGTGCCGCCGCCGTGCCGGTCCAGGTCACGGCGCTGGAGATCGATCCCCAACGCGCCCGGCGCATCGACGAGAACCTGGCCCGCCTGGGCCTGCAGGCCGATGTCCGGGTGGCCGATGCGGCCCGCCCCGAAAGCTGGTGGGATGGACAACCCTACGACGGCATCCTGCTCGATGCCCCCTGCACGGCCTCGGGCATCGTGCGCCGCCATCCCGATGTGCGCTGGCTGCGGCGCGAGAGCGACGTGGAGCAACTTGCACTGCAGCAGGCGATGTTGCTGGCCGCGCTGTGGCCGCTGGTCCGAGTCGGCGGCCGGCTGCTGTATTGCACCTGTTCGGTGTTCCGTGAGGAAGGCTCGCGCCAGATCGACGCGTTTCTTGCACACAACACCAACGCCCGCCTGCTGCCGTCCCCCGGCCATTTGCTGCCCCAAGGTGGTGCCGGCCCCCGTGGCCTCCCGGACAATGCATTGGGTGAGCACGACGGATTCTTCTACGCCCTGCTTGAAAAGCACGCCTCCTGAGCCGGGGCGGCGGCAGTTCCTGGCGGGCGTGCTCGGGGCGGGCATGCTGGCCGTCGTGCCTGCCTTCGCCCAGCAGACGCGCGCCGAGCTCACGCAACTGCGCCTCGAGGCGACCGACGACGGCATCTACCTGAGCGCCGCGGTGCGCTTCGAGTTGCCGGCGGCGGTGTCCGATGTGCTGGACAAGGGCATCGCCCTGCATTTCGTGGCCGAGGCCGAGCTCTTCCGCGAACGCTGGTACTGGACCGATCAGCGCATCGGGCAGGCCGCCCGCTACATGCGGCTCGCCTACCAGCCGCTCATGCGCCGCTGGCGCCTCAATGTGTCGCCCACGCCCATCACGCCGCTCGCGTCGAGCGTCGTGCTCGGGCAGCATTTCGACACCCTGGACGAGGCCCTGGACGCGGTGCGCCGCATCGGCCGCCTGCGTCTGGCAGATGCCGGCGAGATCGGCGAGGGGGGCTCGCACCCGGTGGTGTTCCGCTTCCGGCTCGACACCTCCCAGTTGCCCCGGCCCTTCCAGATCGGGCTGGTGGGCCAGTCCGAGTGGAACGTGTCGGTGGAGCGCAGCACGCGACTGCCGCTGGAGCCGGCGCGATGACGCATACGCAGCCCGGCGGCCTGGGCAACCCGCCCCGCCGGCGCTCGCGCGCGCGGCAATGGGGCGTGGGGGTGGCGGCGGCCGCCATCACGGCGCTGGGCCTGGTGCTGATGTTCCTGCTGGCCCAGTCCACCAACAACCGCGCCCTCTACGAGCAGAACTATGCGCGGCTCTTTGCCGTCAACGTGGTCGTGGCCTCGCTGCTCATGCTGGTGTTGGTGTGGGTGGGCTTCCGCCTGACGCGCCGGCTCCGTCAGGGCAAGTTCGGCAGCCGCCTGCTGATCAAGCTCGCGGCGATCTTCGCGCTCGTCGGGGTGGTGCCCGGCATCCTGGTGTATGCCGTCTCCTACCAGTTCGTCGCCCGCTCCATCGAGAGCTGGTTCGACGTGAAGGTCGAGGGCGCACTCGATGCGGGCCTCAACCTCGGCCGGGCCACGCTCGATTCCCTGTCGGACGACTTGGCGGCCAAGGCCCGTACCGCGGGCAACCAGCTGGCCAACACGCCCGAGACGGCATTGCCCGTGGCGCTGGACCGGCTGCGCGAGCAGCTGGGCGCCAACAGCGTGCAGGTGTGGTCCTCCACCGGTCAACTGGTGGCCAGCGCGGGGTCGCTGCGCTTCGAGCTGAGTCCCGAGCGGCCCAGCCCGCAGCAGCTGCGGCAGGTGCGCGCCGACCGCGCCACGGCGCGCATCGAAGGGCTCGACGAGACCGCCGAGGCGGCTGCGACGGCGTCGGCGGCGTCCTCGCGGGCGGTGGTCAAAGCCATGGCGCTGGTGCCGCGACCTGGCTTCGAGCTGAACGAGCCGCGCTTCCTGCAGATCGTTCAGCCACTGCCGCCAGCCATCGTCGCCAACGCCCTGGCGGTGCAGGAGGCCAACCGCGAGTACCAGGAGCGCGCCCTGGCCCGCGACGGCCTGCGTCGCATGTACATCGGCACGCTCACGCTGTGCCTGTTCCTGGCCGTCTTCGGGGCCGTGCTGCTCGCGGTGCTCTTCGGCAACCAGCTGGCCCGGCCGTTGCTGGTGCTGGCCGAGGGCGTGCGCCAGGTGGCTGCCGGCGACCTGCGGCCGACGCAGGTCTCGCGGGCACGCGACGAGCTGGGCGGCCTCACCCGCTCCTTCGCCGAGATGACGCAGCAGTTGGCAGAGGCCCGCGCGGCCGTCGAGCAGAGCATGAAGCAGCTCGATGCGGCCCGCGCCAATCTGCAGACCATCCTCGACAACCTCACGTCGGGCGTCATCGTGCTGGACGTGGCCGGCACGGTGCTGTCGACCAACCCAGGCGCCACCCGCGTGCTGCGGGCGCCGCTCGCAGCCTACGAAGGGCGCCCGCTGGCGGAGGTGCCGGGTCTGGCCGAATTCGGGCTGGCCGTGCAGCGCCAGTTCGATGAACTCGAAGCCGATGCGCGCCAGCATGGCCTCGACCACTGGCAGCATGCCTACGAGCTGCACGCCATGGGCACGGGCGTGGAGCGCAATGCCGTCAACATCGTCGCCCGCGGCGCACAACTGCCGGGAGCGGCCCGCCTGCTGGTGTTCGACGACATCTCCGAGATCGTCTCGGCGCAGCGAAGCCAGGCCTGGGGTGAGGTGGCGCGTCGGCTGGCGCACGAGATCAAGAACCCGCTCACGCCCATCCAGCTGTCGGCCGAGCGGCTCGAACTCAAGCTCACCGGCAAGGTGGCGCCCCCTGAAGCGGCGGTGCTGCACAAGTCCGTGAGGACCATCGTCGAGCAGGTCGACGCGATGAAGCGGCTGGTGAACGAATTCCGCGACTACGCGCGGCTACCCGCCGCCGAACTCAAGCCGCTGGACCTCAATGCCCTGGTGACCGACGTGCTGCACCTGTACGCCGCCGAACATGCCGGCGTGCCGGTGCAGACGGAGCTGGATCCCCGCTGTCCGCCCATCCGCGGTGATGCGCAGCAGCTGCGCCAGGTGATCCACAACCTGCTCCAGAACGCGCAGGACGCCACCGAGGCCGCGCATCGCACGTCGCCGGTACTGCTGCGCACGCGGCTTGCCGACTCGGGCCAGCGGGTGCGCCTCGTGGTGCAGGACGGTGGCCACGGCTTCGCGGAGAACATCCTCCAGCGTGCCTTCGAGCCCTACGTGACGACCAAGAGCAAGGGCACGGGCCTGGGCCTGGCCGTGGTCAAGAAGATTGCCGACGAACATGGTGCACGCGTCGACCTGTCCAATCGCATGGTCGATGGCACAGTGGCCGGTGCACAAGTGTCGCTATCATTTGCCATCGCTGTCGCACCCTCGGGCGGCAACACGGCCTCCGCGGCCTCATCGCCTGCCTGAGCGCCGCAGGCCGCAGCAAGCAAGAGAACCCTTCGCATTCATGGCAAACATCCTGGTGGTCGACGACGAACTGGGCATTCGCGACCTGCTGTCCGAGATCCTCAACGACGAAGGGCATAACGTCGAACTGGCCGAAAACGCCTCCGCCGCCCGCGCAGCGCGGCAGCGCGAGCGTCCCGACCTGGTGCTGCTCGACATCTGGATGCCCGACACCGACGGTGTCACGCTGCTCAAGGAATGGTCGGCGGCAGGCCTGCTGAACATGCCAGTGATCATGATGAGCGGCCACGCCACCATCGACACCGCCGTCGAGGCCACGCGCATCGGCGCGGCCGCCTTCCTCGAAAAGCCCATCACGCTGCAGAAGCTGCTCAAGGAGGTCGAGAAGGGCCTCATGCGCGACGAGGGGCGCCGCGCCGTCGCCTCGCCAGTGCAGCAGCCGGTGAGCGCCGTGCCAGCCAGCAGCCCCGTGGCGGCCGCCGTCCCTCCCATCCTGGCGGTGCTGCATCCGGCGGCACCCGATCCGGGGCCGCAAGCCCGGCAGACCTTCGACCTGGACCGCCCGCTGCGGGAAGTGCGCGATGCCTTCGAGAAGGCCTACTTCGAGTTCCACCTTGCCATGGAAAGCGGCTCGATGACCCGCGTTGCCGAGAAGACCGGGCTGGAGCGGACCCATCTCTACAGAAAACTCAAACAATTGGGTGTGGACTTGTCCAAAGGGAAGAAACCTGCGCTATAATCTGAGGCTCGCCTGATGTTCAATGCACAGGTAAGCCTCTAGGCCCGGTAGCTCAGTTGGTAGAGCAGCGGATTGAAAATCCGCGTGTCGGTGGTTCGATTCCGCCCCAGGCCACCAAATCCAAAGCCCCTGATCCCACGGTCAGGGGCTTTTTTCATGCCCTCGTGCGGCCCGATCAGGAGGCTGAAGCCGTGGCGCACCGAGCGTGCTGGCCGCCGGTGCCGCCGGCGACCTTGGCGCATTCGGCCGTGCGGCGAGCGTGACACGGGCGCCTCGAGCGGGGCGGTGGCCCGAAATGCGCAATCCCGCACACGGGCCACCTGCGATTGGGGTGTGCCCCAAGCCGTGGTCCCGAGGCCCTGGCATACGGTGCCGCTGCTCCAGTACGGAAGGCGCCGCGGAACCCGAGGCGTCCCCGGGGGGGGGCGACGCTCGACGTGCGCTTCGGCGTGGACGAACCGGCAGGGCGCAATCTTTCCTCCCTCGCCTTCTTCGGACGGCATCGCCCTGTTTTTCGGGTCTCCTTCGGGAGGCCTTTTTGGGGCTGTTCCGGTATCGCATCGGCGCCTGCTGTTGTCCCCAAGGGCTGCCCGGGCCGCTGCCCGCGCCCTGCCTCTGCGCGATGAATGGCTGGCCTTCCGGCGGCTGTCATCGATGGGCGCTCGACCCGCTTGGAATCGTCCGTCGGGTGTGGTGTTCCAGGAATCGCTGTCGCGTGTCGGCCTATGCCTACAAGGCCGCCCCGCAAAAGCTGAGAAGCTCCACCACCTTTTGTCCGCCCCCGATTCCCCGGTCTGCCACCTTCGCTGTGAGCGCGCCCATCCATCCGCATGACTTCGCCCCCTGCCTCTCCCGCGCTCACGCCAAACCCGGGTCCGGAGTCCGCCGACCTGGCGCGCTGCGAGGACGAGCCGATCCGCATTCCCGGCGCCATCCAGCCGCATGGCCGGCTGCTGGTGATCGACATCGCCACCGGCCGGCAGTCCGCATGGAGTGCCAATTGGCCGGAGCATGAGCGCCATGCGGCCGTGGCCGAGCTGCTGGCCCGCGGGCTGCAGGCGCTCCCGGAGCAGGCCTTCCCCGTGCCGCTGGGCAGCTTCGCGGTGGGCGAGGGCGGCCACATGCACGCCTCGGCCCATGCCCGCGATGGCCGGCTCATCGTGGAGTTCGAGCCGCCGCAGGAAGAGCCCGCCCACGGAAGCACCTCCATCTACACGGTGGCACGCGCCTTCATGCCGCGGCTGCAGGCCGTGGACGACATCGAGGAACTGGCTGTGCTGGCCGTCGCCGAGATGAAGCAGCTCAGCGGCTTCGGCCGCTGCCTGCTCTACCGCTTCGACGAGAACAACGACGGCCGCGTGCTGGCCGAGGTGGCCGACGACGGCTACGAGCGCTACACGGGCCACCATTTCCCGGCCTCCGACATCCCGGCGCAGGCGCGCGAGCTGTACACGCTCAACCACTTCCGCATCATTCCCGACGCCAACTACGCGCCGGTGCCGCTGATCGGGCCGGGCGACGAGCGGCCGGTGGACCTGTCGCAGTCGGGCCTGCGCAGCGTCTCGCCGGTGCACCTCGAGTACATGCGCAACATGGGCACGCTGGCGTCGATGTCGGTGTCGCTGGTGGTGCAGGGGCGCCTGTGGGGCCTGATCTCCTGCCACAACCATCAGCCGCGCCACCTGGCGCCCACCACGCGCCTGGCCTGCGAACACCTCGGACGGCTGGTGTCGCTGCAGATCCAGGCCAAGGAAAGCAATGCCTCGGCGGCCCAGCGGCTGGAACTGCGCAAGCTGATCCTGGAGATCGTCTCCCACCTGTCCGACAGCGATGCCAGCCTGCAGCGCCTGCTGGCCGAGCCGGCGCCGCTGCTGCGGCTGGCGCGCGCGGCCGGTGCGGCCGTGGTGCTTGACGACGAGGTCTGGACCACCGGCGAGACGCCGCCCAAGTCCGAGGTCCTGGCCCTGGCCAGCTGGATCGCCGGCCTGGAAGAGCCGGTCTATGCCAACGATGCCCTGAGCCCGCACACGGTGCCGTCCTGGGCGGCGGGACAGGAGGTCGCCGGCTGCCTGGCGGTGTCGATCTCGCAGGTGCACCGCCACCTGGTGCTGTGGTTCCGGCCCGAGCATGTGCGCACCATCACCTGGGCGGGCGATCCGCGCAAGGAAGTGCGGCCGGAGGACGGCCGCATCCATCCGCGGCGCAGCTTCTCCAGCTGGGCGCAGAAGATCCGCGGCCGCAGCCTGCCCTGGACGGCGGAGGAGCGCGCCGCGGCCGACGAACTGCGCCAGGCGCTCATCGGCATCGTGCTTCGGCGCGCCGAGGAGATGGCCGCGGTGGCCACGGAGCTCAGCCGTGTCAACCGCGAGCTGGAGGCCTTCTCGTACACCGTCTCGCACGACCTGCGCGCGCCCATGCGCCACATCGCGGGCTTCGTGGACCTGGTGGTCGACATGGAAGGGCGGCAGTTGTCCGAGCGCGCGCTGCGCTACCTCTCCAACGTCAAGGACGCAGCGGCCTTTGCGGGCGAGCTGGTCGACGCGCTGCTCGACTTCTCGCGCATGGGCCGCACGGCGCTCAAGCTGCGGCCGGTCAAGATGGCGGACCTGATCGAGGGGCTGATCCATGAGCTCTCGCGCGGCGATGCCGCCCGCGGCGTGCAGTGGAAGGTGGACGCCCCCTTGCCCGTGCTGGAGGCCGACCCGCTGCTGCTGCAGGTGGCCACCCGCAACCTGCTGGCCAATGCGCTCAAGTACACCCGCGGTGCCAGCCCGGCGGTGATCCAGGTGCGTGCCATCCGCGAGGCGGACGGCAGCGGCATCGAGGTCGAGGACAATGGCGTCGGCTTCGAAATGAAGTACGTGGGCAAGCTCTTCGGCGTGTTCCAGCGCTTGCATTCCGCGGAGGAATTCGAGGGCACCGGCATCGGCCTGGCCAACGTCAAGCGCATCGTCGAACGTCATGGCGGCCGGGTCTGGGCGCAGGGCGAGCCCGGACGCGGCGCCCGCTTCGGCTTCGTGCTCCCCCCCCATCACCCCGGTCTCGCACAGGACGCGCTCGGAGAACTGCATGCTTAAGCCCATCTTGCTGGTCGAGGACGACAAGCGGGACCTCGAACTCACCCTCATGGCGCTCGAACGCAGCCAGCTGGCCAACGAGGTCATCACCGTGCGCGACGGCGCCCAGGCGCTGGCCTACCTCAACCAGGAAGGCGAGTTCGCCGACCGCGGCACGGGCAATCCGGCGGTCATCCTGCTGGACCTCAAGCTGCCCAAGGTGGACGGCCTGGAGGTGCTGGAGCAGGTGCGCGCCAATCCCAGCCTGCGCAGCGTGCCGGTGGTGATGCTCACCTCCTCGCAGCAGGAGTCCGACGTGCTGCGCAGCTACGAGCTGGGCGTCAATGCCTACGTGGTCAAGCCGGTGGACTTCAAGCAGTTCGTCTCGGCCATCGCCGACCTGGGCGTGTTCTGGGCGGTGCTCAACGAGCCGCCGCCCGGCTCGGTCAAGACCTCGCGCCGCTATGAGTGAACGGGCGGCCGCCGGCGTGGACTCGGCATCCCGGGCGACGCCGGCCGGCAATGGAGCCGCACGCCTTCGTGTGCTGATGCTGGAGGACTCGGTCTTCGACACCGAGTTGCTGATGCAGGCACTGCTGCGCGCGTATCCGCATGCGAGGGTCACCACGGTGCGTGACGAATCCGGCTATGCCGAGGCGCTGCGGCAGGAGCGCTTCGAGCTCATCCTGTCGGACTTCGAGCTGCCCGGCTATTCCGGCCAGCAGGCGCTGGAGCTGGCGCGCAGCCTCACGCCGCAGGTGCCCTTCGTCTTCGTCTCGGGCGTCATCGGCGAGGACAACGCGGTCGAACTGCTGCGCCAGGGCGCCACCGACTATGTGAGCAAGGGCCGCCTCTCGCGCCTGCCGATGGTGGTGGACCGCGCGCTGCGCGAGGTGGCGGTGCGCGACGGGCGGGTGCGCGCCGAGCGCGCCCTGCAGGACAACGACCTGCTCTTCGGCCGCCTGGTCGATTCGCTGGCGGACTATGCGGTGGTGCTGCTGGATGCCCAGGCGCGCGTGCTGCGCTGGAACCTGGGTGCGCGCCAGATCTTCGGCTCGGCCGAGTCGGAGGCCCTGGGCCGCGGTCTGCATGAATTTCTCACGAGTCGCGAAGGGCCGCAGCCCATGGAGTGGCTGCACGCCAGCTGCGCCGGCGGCAGCTTCAACGCGCAGCTGTGGCTGCAGCCCCTGCGCGGCGAGCCCTGCTGGGCCGATGTGGTCGTCGCCTGCCTGGATGCCGAGGCCTCGGCCGCGCCGCCGCCCGTGGCCACCAGCCGCGTGCGCTACTGCCTGATCATCCGCGACCGCACCGCCGAGCATCGCAATGCCGAGGCCCTGCGCGCCGCCGTCGCCCAGGCCGAGGCGGCGCAGGAAGAAATGGCCCGCGCCAACGAGGCCAAGGACCGCTTCCTGGCCATCGTCTCGCACGAGCTGCGCAATCCGCTGGCCGCCATCTCCTTCGCCGCCCAACTGCTGCAGCGACTGGCCACCGTGCCCGAGCGCCACAAGGACCTGATTCCCGGCATCCGCCGCAACGTCGAGCTGGAGGCGCGCCTCATCGACGACCTGCTGGACGTCTCCACCATCACCAGCGGCAAGCTGAGCCTGCGCGCCGACCGGCTGGACGCGGCATCGCTTCCCGCCGAGGTGGGCGAGATGATGCGCGGCGCATTGGCCGACAAGAAGCTCAAGCTCGGCGTGCGGGGCGTGGCCGAGGGGGCCTGGGTGCGGGCCGATGCGGCGCGCATCAAGCAGGTGATCGCCAACCTGCTGCGCAACGCCATCAAGTTCAGTCCGGCCGGCGCCACCATCCGGCTGGAGTCCGAGGTGCATGACGGGCATTTCGTCGTGCGCGTCGTCGACCACGGCATCGGAATCGCGCCCGACGCGCTGGAGCGCATCTTCAAGGCCTTCGAGCAGGCCGACCGCGAGGTCGCACGCCAGTTCGGCGGGCTGGGCCTGGGCCTGGCCATTGCGCGGCACCTGGTCATCGAGCACGGGGGCATGCTCACCGCCACCAGCGCCGGGCCCGGCCAGGGGGCCACCTTCGAGATGCGCCTGCCGCTGGCCGAT
Organism: Pseudacidovorax sp. 1753; assembly: GCF_040544975.1. Lineage (NCBI taxonomy): Bacteria > Pseudomonadati > Pseudomonadota > Betaproteobacteria > Burkholderiales > Comamonadaceae > Pseudacidovorax > Pseudacidovorax sp. 1753. The sequence goes on from NZ_JBEPKY010000027.1 coordinate 23,408, forward strand.
CGCGAGGAGACCCAGCCCCTGCGTGCCGCGCCCACTCTGCCGCCGGCCCCGGCCGCTGCCCAGGGCGCCCGGGTGCTCATGGTGGAGGACAACGTCCAGGCGGCCGAGTTGCTGATGCTCTTCCTGCAGGACTACGGCTATGCCATCACCCACGCCGCCTCGGTGGCCGAAGGCCTGGCCTGCGCTGCGCAGAAGGAATTCGACATCGTGCTGACCGACCTGGGCCTGCCCGATGGCAGCGGCGTGGAGATCGGCCGCGCCCTCGGTGCCCGGCTGCCCGTGGTGGCGCTGAGCGGCTACGGCAGTCCCATCGACCGCCAGCGCACGCAGGCCGCCGGCTTTGCCGCACACCTGATCAAGCCGGCGGACCCGGAGGCGGTGCACGAGACACTGCAGGCCGCGTTGCGCAGCGCGGCCTGAGCGACGCTGGGCCGCGCCAGGCCTGGATGGGCCAGCGGCGCCGCGCGACGTGCGGGCCGGCCGGCCGCCAGCCTCCGTCGTCCTTCAGTGTTCGTCAGCCCTGGACGGTCACCGGCGGCAGGCTGCCGCCATCCTTGAGCGGCACCGCCAGGTCGGCGAGCAGCGGCAGCACCTGCTGGGCGGCGCGCTCGCCCTCGGCGATGGCCGCGGCGGCGCGGTGGAAGTCCATCGCCGCAATGTCCGACAGGCGCGGACGCACCATCACGTCCGCCGGCTCGCCGGCCATGCGGCTCTGGGTGATGCGCACCTGCATGATGTTGAGACTGGTGCCCAGCACGTCCAGCAGCGAGGGCATCTCTGTGCCGCCGCCTGCGGGCGCACGCGGCGCCGGCCGCAGTTTGCCGAGCACCGTGGCCAGCACGCCGGCCTTGGGCAGCTCGGCCACGGCCGTGCCATCGGTGGAGGCGGTGCGGTTGCGCCGGCCGATCAGGTCCCAGTTGAGGTCCACGGCGATCACCAGGTCGGCGCCCATGGCGCGGCACAGCGACACCGGGATCGGGTTGACCAGCCCGCCGTCCACCAGCAGGCGGTCCTCCTGCTGGGTCGGCGTGAACAGACCCGGCAGGGCCATCGACGCACGCACCGCATCGATCACCGGCCCTTCGCGCAGCCACACCTCGCGGCCGGTCGCCAGCTCGGTGGCCACGCAGCCGAAGGCCTTGGGCAGGTCGGCGAAGTCGGGGTCCTGCGAATGCTCGCGGAAGAACTTCAGCAGCTTGCCGCCTTCGATCAGCCCGCCGCCCATCTTGAGGTCCAGCATGGCCACCGTGCCCGACCACGTGAGCTTGCGCACCCAGTCTTCGAGCCAGTCGAGCCGGCCGGCCGCATAGATGGCACCCACCAGTGCGCCGATGGAGGTGCCGCACACCACGTCGGGCGCGTAGCCGGCCTCTTCCAGCGTGCGGATCACCCCGATGTGCGACCAGCCTCGCGCCGAGCCGCTGCCCAGTGCCAGGCCGATGCGGGGCCGCCGCGGCATCAGAAGTCCACGAGGCTCAGGCCGACGGACAGGACGGTGCGCTTGCGGTTGTAGTCCACCAGCGTGTCGCCGTAGCCGTGGAACAGCTGCACATGGAAGCGCAGGTCGCTCTTGGCCGGATCGCCGATGGCGCGCAGCCATTCGAGTCGCACCGAGCCCTTGCCGCTGCCGCCGATGAGCCCGCGTGCGGTGCCGCGCAGCGTGTTGACCGGGTCCACGTTCCAGGTGCCGATGATCTCGCTGTGGCCCAGGTAGCTGGTGATGTCGGGGTTGTCGTCGTCGGCCGCGCTTTCGTGCACGCGGTGCCACACGCGGGCGGTGATGGCGAATCGGTTGTCCAGCTCCACGCCGCCCATCAGGTAGACGCGGTTCCAGCTGCGCGACAGCGGCAGGCTCTGACCGTTGGACTGGTGCACCAGCCCCAGGCCCGCATAGCGCCAGCGCCAGCCGCCGGGCAGGCTCAGGTCCAGCGGGTAGGCGTACATGAGCTCGGGCTCATGGTCCGTGGTGCGGAAGGGTCGCGACAGGTCCGAGTTGAAGACCTGCCAGGTCGACTGCTGCGTGTAGCCGAACCACAGCGAATCGCGGCGCAGCGGGTCGCCACGCGTGAGCAGGCCCTCGGCCAGCTTGGTGCGCACCGAAAGTCCGATGCGCATCTCGCTGGGCTGGTAGGCCATGGCCGTGCCGGTGTGCCCCTCGGCGGGCGAGGTGGGCGTCTGCGGCCGGCCGTCGGCGGTGGAGATCGACACGTTCAGCGGCCGGTAGCCGCGGAAGGTGAAGGTGCCGCAGCTACTGCCTTCCTCCAGCTCCCAGAAGCGCGAGAGCGCTGAGTACTGGCGGTCGCGGCAGCCTTCGGTGTCGGCCACGGCGATCACGCGCGTGGCGGGCTGGGCCACGTCCACGGGTTTGTCCACGGCCGGTGCGTCCGGCGGCTGCGCAGAGGCGAGCGCGGGCGGGGCCGGTGGCAGCGTGGCGGCAGGTGTCTGCTGCTGCAGGGCCCAGCGGTCGAAGCAGGCCAGCCGGGCGGCGTTGTCGGCGGAAAGGCGCGCGCACTGCTGCCAGGTGAGTTGGGCGTCCGCCAGCGGGCTGGGCGGAAGGCCCGGTGCGGGGGCGGCCTGTGCCAGCGCGCGTGTCTGGGCCTGGACTGCGAAAGGACTGGCCAGGGCGGCCAGCGTCAGGAAGCTCAGGGTGAGGGGCGTTTGCGCAGAACGACGGGCACGCTCTGCTCGGTGGCGGTGTTGCGCCATGTTCCAGTGAACTCCTTGCCGCACGAGGCGGGCTGCAGGTCTGTGGTCCAGACCGCGCTGATCGTGCGGCCGTCCCGGGATTCGTCGAGGCTGAACTGGCCGTCGGCATTGATGTCGCCGGCCAGCTGGGCCAGCGGGGAGCCGGCCCTGGCGATGGTGCCACGCACGCTGCCCGCGTATTCCGGATGCGGGCGCAATTCGACGTCAGCGGGCGCCGCGTCGTTCTGGAAGCGCGCATCCCACCAGCCATAGAGGTCCGAGGGCTTCATGTCGCTGGCCGTGGCCGGACAGCCGGGCGGCACGCGGGTGCCCGCGCAGCCGGCGGCGGCCAGCGCGATCAGCAGAGAGGGCAGCAGGCGCATCGCGGCTCCTTGGGGCGGTATCAGTTCGAGGGCTCGGCGGCCGAGGCGGCCGCAGCGGCGCGGCGCGCGAACTCGGCGCGCAGGGCCTTGAGCTTCTCGCGCGGGTCTTCCTTGGCCGTGGTCTTGTCCAGCGCCATCTCGGCGATGAAGCGGCTGGGCGCGGCCTGCACCATCTCGCGGCCCTTCTTGCGGCGCTTCATCCAGCTCACGGCCAGCGTGCGCTGGGCGCGGGTGATGCCCACGTACATCAGGCGGCGCTCTTCCTGCAGGCGCTCGGCGATGCTTTCCGTGACCTTCTCCTGCCGGCCTTCGTCGTCGTCCAGCTTGAAGGGCAGCAGGCCCTCGTTCACGCCGACCAGCATCACGTGCGGCCACTCCAGGCCTTTGGAGGCATGCAGCGTGGAGAGGGTGAGCACGTTCTGGTCCTGCTCGCGCTCGCTGATGGTGGACAGCAGCGAGATGGTCTGCGCCACCTCCAGAAGGCTCTTGGCCTCGGGGCCGCTGGTGGCGCCGGAGGCGTCCTCCACTTGGCCGCCGCAGCGCTGCGACATCCAGTCGCAGAACTCCAGCACGTTGGTCCAGCGGCTGGCCGCGGCCTGCTCGCTGTCCTCGCCGTCGTAGAGGTGCTTCTCGTACTCGATGTCCTTGAGCCAGTCCATCAGGAAGGCCCGCGCGCCCTCGGCGCCGACGGTGTGGCGGGCGCGGTATTCGAGGTCGTTGATGTAGCGGCCGAACTCGTGCAGTCCCTCGATGCCGCGCTTGGGCACGGCGCTGGGCAGCGAGGGCGAGAACAGCGCCTCGAACAGGCTGATCTTGTACTGGCTGGCGAACACGCCCAGCTGCTGCAGCGTGGTGTGGCCGATGCCGCGCTTGGGCGTGGTCACGGCGCGCAGGAAGGCCGGATCGTCGTCGTTGTTGACCCACAGCCGGAACCAGCCGCACAGGTCCTTGATCTCGGCGCGGTCGAAGAAGCTCTGGCCGCCCGACACCTTGTACGGGATGTTGGCGCGGCGCAGCGCCTGCTCGAAGATGCGCGCCTGATGGTTGGCGCGGTAGAGGATGGCGAAGTCGCGCCATTCCTTGTGCGTGGAGCTTTCGCGCAGGCCCTGGATGCGGGCCACCGTGCGCTCGGCCTCGTGCTGCTCGTTGTCGCAGTCCACCACGCGCACCGGCTCGCCCTCGCCCAGCTCGCTGAACAGCGTCTTGGGAAAGAGCTTGGGATTGGGCCCGATCACGTTGTTGGCCGCGCGCAGGATGGCGCTGGTGGAGCGGTAGTTCTGCTCCAGCTTGATGACCTTGAGCTGCGGATAGTCGATCGGCAGCTTCTTGAGGTTGTCCAGCGTGGCGCCGCGCCAGCCGTAGATGGACTGGTCGTCGTCGCCCACGGCGGTGAAGCGGCCGCGCTCGCCGGCGAGCAGCTTGAGCACCTCGTACTGGGTGGCGTTGGTGTCCTGGTATTCATCGACCAGGATGTGGCCCAGCAGCTTCTGCCACTTCTCGCGCACCGCCTCGTGCTTGTTGAGCAGCTGCAGCGGCATGCCGATCAGGTCGTCGAAGTCCACGCTCTGGTAGGCCGTCAGGCGCTCCTCGTAGCGGGCCATGATCCTGGCGGTGATGCGCTCGTTGTCGTCCACCGCCTGGGCCTCGGCCTCGACCGAGTTGAGGCCCATGTTCTTCCACTTGCTGATCGTCCACTGCCAGGTGCGGGCGGTGGCTGTGTCGGTGGTGCCGCCGGCGTCCTTGAGGATCTTGGTGACGTCGTCCGCGTCCAGGATGCTGAACTGCGGCTTGAGGCCGAGCACGCCGCCGTCCTCGCGCATCATGCGCACGCCCAGGGCGTGGAAGGTGCACACCACCACCTGCTTGGCGTCGCGGCCGATCAGGCCCTTGGCCCGCTCGCGCATCTCGGCCGCCGCTTTGTTGGTGAAGGTGATGGCCGCGATGCGCTTGGGCTCCAGCCCGGCCTGGATCAGCCGCGCGATCTTGTGGGTGATCACCCGCGTCTTGCCCGAACCCGCGCCGGCGAGCACCAGGCAGGGCCCGTGGAGGTAGTTGACCGCTTCCTGCTGGGCGAGATTGAGGCCGGAGGACATGGCGAGAGGGGGGAGGGCTGCAGGCGCCGCGGCGCTGGATCGGCCGGACGCAAAAGCGCGCAATGATACTGGCGGGGGGCTGGCGACGAGAATGCGCCGCCGTGCTTGCCGTCTTTGCCGCCACCTTCCCCTTCTTCGCGCTGATTGCCCTGGGCTACCTGGCCGCTCGGCGCGGGCTGATGCCGCTGGAGGCGATTCCGGGCCTGAACGTCTTCGTCCTGTACTTCGCACTGCCCTGCATGCTGTTCCGCTTTGCGGCCGGCACGCCGCTGGCGCAACTGCTCGATGCACGGGTGGCGCTGGTGTGGGGCGTGGCCGCGCTGGCGATGGTGGCGCTGGCCACTGCCGCCGCGCGGCGCGCCGGACACCACTGGAACGACGCCGCCTTCGGCGCGCTGGTGGCCGCCTTTCCCAACACCGGCTTCATGGGCGTGCCGCTTTTGGCCGCGCTGCTGGGGCCGGCAGTCGCGGGGCCGGTGATCGTCACCATCGCCTTCGACATGGTGCTGACCTCCTCGCTGTGCATCGCCCTGTCGCGGCTGGACACGCACGAGGGCGGCGCCGCGGCCCAAGCCGTGCGGCGCGCGCTGGGCGGCATCGTGCGCAACCCGATGCCCTGGTCGATGGTGCTGGGCGCGCTGGGCTCCGCGCTGCAGTGGCGGCTGCCGGCACCGGTTGACCGCACGGTGGGCATGCTGGCGGACGCGGCGTCGCCAGCGGCGCTGTTCACCATCGGCGCGGTGCTGGCGCGCTCGGCCCTGCGGGCGCGCGAGGGCGGCGCGCAGCCGCCGTGGCGCGCCGCGCTGCGCGACCTGCTGCCGGTGGTGGGCTTCAAGCTGCTGGTGCATCCGCTGCTGGTGCTTGGGCTGGTGACGGCGCTGGCAGCAGCAGGCACCGGGCTGTCGCCGCTGGCCGGCGTGGCGCTGGTGCTCACGGCGGCGCTGCCCAGTGCCAGCAACGTCTCGATGCTGGCCGAGCGCTATGGCGCGGACACCGGCCGGGTGGCGCGGATCATCCTGTGGACGACCGTCGGCGCCTCCCTGAGCTTTCCGCTGGCGGTGTCGCTCACGCGCTGAGCCGCTACCGAGACGGACGCCATAGGCCGTTCGTCCCCCCTGGCATGCGAGGTATTCCTACGCCGCGCGGCCGCGGCTGGGCCTAATGTGAGCGCATGTTTCCGAGGTTCTGATCATGCAGACATGGGTTCGCGTGATGGTCGCCGTGGCGGCACTGGCCGCGGTGGGTGCAATGGCCGCGCACGGCCAGGTGCGATGGGCCGCCGCCCTTCTGGCGGCTGGCGCCGTCCTGCTCGCGATCGGTCTGTGGGCCGTCCGCCTGCGCTCGACGCGCCGGCGGGTGCTCTCCTACGTGCAGGTCATCAAGCCGCCGCTCGGGCACATCGAGCACCGTCAGGCCTGAGGGATGCCGGCATACCCCACGGGCCGGGGTGACCGCCCCGCGGTGAAAGGCCGCGATGCGGCGGGAGCGTGCCTCAGATCGCCTGGGGATCCACGTCGATCAGCCACCGGATGATCCCCTGCCCCTCCGGACCGCGCCGCAGCGCATGCAGCCGCGGATGCCACTGCGCCAGCAGGCGCTGCAGCGCCACCCGCGATTCGCTTTCGACCAGCATCTGCGCCCGTTCCACATTGGCCACGCGCTGGATCGCCAGCGGCACCGCCGGATAGCGTTGCACGGCGGTTGCCTCGGGCAGATCGTTCACCGCCGAGCTGGCGGCCGTCAGAAATGCCTGTGCCGCTTCCTGCGTACGGGCGTCGGCGCGCAGCAGCGCCTGGAAGGCGAAGGGTGGCAGGCTGGCGGCGCGCCGCTCTTCCAGCTGCTGTTCGGCAAAGGCCGCGTAGTCGTGCCGCCGCAGCGCCGCGAACAGCGGATGCTGCGGATGGAAGCTCTGGATCCACATCTCCGCCCGGCTGCCCTGTGCCGCCAGCCAGGCGCTGTCGCGGCCTGCCCGCCCGCCCGACTGCATCAGCAGCGAGAACAGCCGCTCCGGCGCGCGGAAGTCGCTGGAGAACAGCGCGCCGTCGGGGTTGATGGCCGCCACCAGCGTGATGCGCCGGAAGTCGTGGCCCTTGGCGATCATCTGCGTGCCCACCAGCACGTCCACGGCGCCGTCGTGCACCTGCGCCAGCTGCTGGGCCAGGGCGCCCTCGTGCCGGGTGCTGTCGGCGTCGATGCGGGCGATGCGCACCGGGCCGCCGCCGTCGCCCTCGGGCCGCTGCACGCCCGCCAGCAATTCGGCCAGTTCCTCCTCCAGCCGTTCGGTGCCGCGGCCCACGGGGGCGATGTCCGGGTTGCCGCAGGCCGGGCAGGCGCGCGGCACGCGTTCGGCAAAGCCGCAGTGGTGGCAGCGCAGGCTGCGGTCGATCTTGTGGAAGACGCGGTAGGCGCTGCAGTGCGGGCATTCGCTCTTCCAGCCGCAGTCGCCGCAGGCCAGCACCGGGGCATAACCGCGGCGGTTGAGCAGGAGCATGCTCTGCTCGCCGCGGGCCACGCGCTGGGCGATGGCGTCCACCAGCGCGGCCGACAGCCGGGTGCGCGGCGGCTGCAGGGTCATGTCCACCAGCCGGACGGTGGGCAGGTCGCCGGCCCCGACGCGGCTGGGCATGGACAGGCGCCGGTAGCGGCCGCCGGCATCGCCGTCCGACGGCGGGCGGCTGCCCCACCAGCTTTCCAGCGACGGCGTGGCCGAGCCCAGCAGCACCCGGGCGCCTTCGCGCCGGCCCCGCCACACGGCGAGGTCGCGCGCGGAATAGCGGGCGCCTTCCTGCTGCTTGTAGCTGGGGTCGTGTTCCTCGTCGACCACGAGCAGCGCCAGCCGGGGCAGGCTGGCGAAGATGGCCATGCGCGTGCCCAGCACGATGCGGGCGCGGCCCAGGTGTGCCGCCAGCCAGCTGGCCAGGCGCTGGGGATTCGTCATGCCGCTGTGCATCGACACCACCGCGCCCGGCCCGTAGATCGGCGCGAAGCGGGCGACGAAGCGCGCCTCCAGCTGGGGCGTGAGGTTGATCTCCGGCACCATCACCAGGGCCTGCGCCTCGGGGTCGGCCTCCAGCAGCTCGGCCACGGCCTGCAGGTAGACCTCGGTCTTGCCGCTGCCGGTGCTGCCGTGCAGCAGGAAGACGCCCGCATCGCCTGCGCGCAGTTCGGCCAGCACGGCCGCCTGCTCGGCGGTGGGCGGGCGGGGCGCGTCGCCCTCCACCGGCGCCGCCGCCTTGGGCTGGCGGGCGAGCCGACGCGCGAGCTGGTCGGCGCCCAGTTCCCGCAACTGGGGCGGCAGGCCGGCCAGCGCCACTTCGCCGATGGCGCGCTGGTAATAGCGGGCCGCGAATTCCACCAGATCGCGCCAGCCGGCCGAGAGGGGCGGCAGGCCCTCCAGCACGGCGGCCACGGCGCGCAGGGTGGTGCCTGCGGGCTCCTCCCCGGCCTCCCCCCACACCACGCCCAACACCTCGCGCTGGCCCAGCGGCACGCGCACCAGCGCTCCCGCCGGCACCGGGCTGGGCGTGATGTAGGTCAAAGGTTCGGAGATGCCGCTGTGGGCCGGCGTCTGCACCGCCACCCGCACGCGAACCCCGGCTTGGGACGCTTCGTTCATGCTTGTTTCGACAAGCAACATCTAAGTGTTTGATTTCTCGGGAGTTTGGCAGTCATCCAGAGTTCCTGTGGATAACTTTGTTGATAGGCGGCTGCGAAGGCCGCCAAAGCCCGTCAAATCAAGGCCTTGGCCAGATTGCCCGTAAAAAGGGCAGGGTGACGAATCCATACGAATCAATCACTTAGCAGTGCTGGACGGCAGGGGCTCCGCCATGGCAGGGTCCCGGTGTTATGGCGCACCGCAGCACGAACTTTGTGCATAAGTAGGGGCGCGGGGGCTTGACAAAGCGCCAAAGCCCTGCCGGCGCCCGTTCCATGCGGGCTGGATGCTCCCTCAATGCGTGCAGCGGCGGCTGGCCGTCATGCAGTCCGCTGGGCGCGCGAATGCCGGTGGACGGCCTCCACCAGCGCGGCGACATGCTCGGGCGGCGTGAACTGGCTGATGCCGTGGCCCAGGTTGAAGATGTGGGTCGGGCCGGTGGTGGCCGGATCGCGGTGCGGCGCGCCGAAACGGTCAAGCAGGCGCACGGCCTCGGCTGCCACCCGGCCGGGCGGCGCGAACAGCACATTGGGGTCGAGGTTGCCCTGCAGCGCCTTGCCCTTCGGGCCTTCGCCCACGCGGGCGCGGGCCACGGCCAGGTCCACCGTCCAGTCCAGGCCGAGCACCTCGCAGTCGAGCGTGGCCATGGCCTCCAGCCACAGGCCGCCGCCCTTGGTGAACACGATGCGCGGCACGCGCTGGCCGTCCGCGCCCTCGCGCTTGAGCTGCGACAGCACGCGCGCGGTGTAGGCCAGGCTGAATTCGTGGAAGGCCCCGTCGGCCAGCGCCCCGCCCCAGCTGTCGAACACCATCACCGCCTGCGCGCCGGCGTCAATCTGGGCGTTGAGGTAGGCGGCCACGGCGTCGGCATTGATGGCCAGCATGCGGTGCATCAGGTCCGGGCGGCCGTACATCAGCGCCTTGGCATGCCGCCAGTCGCTGGAGCCGCTGCCTTCGACCATGTAGCAGGCCAGCGTCCACGGGCTGCCCGAGAAGCCGATCAGCGGCACGCGGCCGGCCAGCGCGCGGCGGATGGAGGCCACGGCGTCGAACACATAGCGCAGGCGCTCCAGGTCGGGCACTTGCAGCGCGTCGACCGCCGCCTCGTCGCGCACGGTGCGCGCGAAGCGCGGGCCTTCGCCGGCCTCGAAGGACAGCCCCAGCCCCATGGCGTCGGGCACGGTCAGGATGTCGGAGAACAGGATCGCCGCGTCCAGCGGAAAGCGGTCCAGTGGTTGCAGCGTGACCTCGGTCGCGTAGTCGACGTTGGTGGCCAGGCCCATGAAGCTGCCGGCCCGGGCGCGGGTGGCGACGTACTCCGGCAGGTAGCGGCCGGCTTGGCGCATCAGCCAGATGGGCGTGTGGTCGGTGGCCTGACGCCAGCAGGCGCGCAGGAAGCTGTCGTTCTGGAGGGGGGCGAAGGGCATCGCGGGATTGTCGCAGCGGTGCCCCAGAGCGTGACGGACTTGGCGGCGGCGGTGGCTGGCGCCCCGCCGCCGGCCTCGGTCAACCCGTGCGGTACTTGATCGAGCAGCCGTAGGGCTTGGTGCTCGCCACCGAGATCGGGCGGCCGCCGAAGGCATCGGCCAATGCCTGGTTCACGTAGTTGGTCGCGGTCCTGATGTCGTCGGGCCGCGCCGAGGCGATGCTGTCGATGCCGCCGGCGTACACCAGCACGCCCTGGGGATCGATGATGAAGATGTGCGGCGTGGTGCGCGCGCCGTAGGCCTGGCCCACGATGCCGTCCTCGTCCATGAGCACGGCGGTGGGGGCGCCCGACTGGGCCTTCATCCAGGCGGCCAGCTCGGCCGGCGGCAGGTAGTCGCTGGCGGCGCGCTCGGTGGAGTTGATGGCCAGCCAGACCGCGCCCCGCGCGGTGGCGGCCTTCTGGGTGGCCGGCATGTTGCCGCTGCCGTAGTGCTTGCGCACGAAAGGGCAGCCGGGGTTGGTCCATTCGAGCACCACGTACCTGCCGGCAAAGTCGGACAGCTGGTGGCGCTGGCCGCTGGTGTCCACGGCAACAAAGTCGGGCGCCTTCTGGCCCACGGTCGGGGCGGCATGCGCCTGGGCATTGATCAGCAGGCTGGCGCCCAGGGCCATGGCGGCCGTCATCACGGCGCGGCGCGAGGCACGGGAGAGGGCGGCACGGGCCGCGCGGACATTGCGCGCGGCGCGCTCGGTGCGCGAAAGTTTGGATGGCGACGGCGAGGTCGACATGGATGGATCAGCTCCTCATGACGGAAGGGGCCTTTGCACGGGCGGCGGGCGCCGTGTCGGCCGGGTTGAATGATGAAGCGCAGCGGGAGCTTAGACCGCTTTCTTGAAGCCGGCGCGACAACCTGTACGGATCGGGGGAAATCGGGATCGCGCGTGCAGGCGCGGTGGCACCGGTCCAGGGCCGGGGCGCCCGGAGCCGCGTCAGAGGTGCCGGGCCACGAAGCCGAACCAGCGGGTGAGTGCGCCGACGGCATCGTCGGACTGGAGCGCCTGCAGCCATGCCTCCTCCTGGGCCCGCATGATGTCGTCGGCCATGTCCAGCGCGTCACGGTAGCGCCGGGCCGGGTCCTGCGCCGGGGTCAGCGGGTAGGTTTCCCCGACGAGCATGGCGACGATGGCGCCGCGCGCCGTCAGGCGCTGCAGGTCGTCGCCGCATTCGCCTGCGGGAATGATCGGCCCGCTCAGCGCGCCGTGCGCCACCATGGCGGCCGCTACCGTGGCCAGCACCTGCGGGGCCGTGGCGCCGTCGCCGCCGGCGGCCAGGTCGTCCCGCGCCTGCAGGCCGGCGGCTTCGATCGCCGCCTCGTGCACGAACACGCGGTCGTGGCCCGCCCGCTTCAGCCAGTGGCGCTGCCGCCAGCCGTGGTCGACCGTGAAGGCATGCAGCGACAGCGCAGGGTCGGCGCTGCCGCCGAAATAGCGGGCCGTGGGCAGGGGCGGCGCCTGCATGGCGCGCAGCGGCGCATCGTCGGCCAGCAGGCTGACGGCCGCGTGGTCCACGTTGCTCAGCAGCGAGGCGGTGGTGCGCAGGGCCAGGCCCAGCGGCTCGCCCAGCATGGCCAGCGGACCGGGCGCCGGCAGGTCGCGTGCCGAGGCCATGGCGTCCACCGCCTCGGTCAGCTTGCGCACGCCCTGCTTCACGTTGAAGCGCACTTCGCGCAGGCCGTCCTTGAGCGCCAGCGCCTTGTCCGGACTGGCGGCAGCGGCATCCTGGGGTTTGCGAGACATTTGCGACTCCGGCAAGGCACTATGTACAGGGGGTAGCATACCGGCTGGACGCAAGGGGTGTCCGCCAAGCAAGAGGTCCCTCCATTGAACCGTAAAGCCACGTCGACGGACGAAGCGGCGGCGCAGGACGGTGGCGCCGACAAGGTCACCGCCAATGCCCGCAACCGGCGCATGCGCCTGCGCGCCGCCTGGATGTACTACATCGAGGACATGACCCAGAACGACATCGCCCAGCGCCTGGGCCTGGGCCGGGTGACCGTGGTGCGCCTGCTCAACGACGCACTGGAGCGGCACGAGGTCAAGTTCACCATCGAGAGCGGCGTGCCCGAATGCGTCAACCTCGAGCGGGCGCTGGAGCGGCGCTTCGGCCTGGCCGAGGCGGTGGTGGCGCCGCTGTCCAGCCCCGAGGCCGACGCCGCCCTGGCCGTGAGCGCGGCCACCGGCCAGTACATGTCGGAGCTGGTGCGCCCGGGCATGAAGCTGGGCCTGGGCTGGGGCCGCACGCTGCTCGAATCGCTGCGCTACATCCGCACGACGCCGGTGCCCGACCTGTCGGTGGTCTCCATGCTGGGCGGCATCACCAAGATCAAGCGCTACAACCCCTCGGAATTCGCCTGGCGCTTCTCCAGCCTGTTCCAGGCCGAATGCCTGCAGATGAATGCGCCGGCGCTGGTGGACAGCCCGGCCTCGCGCCGCATGCTGATCGAGGGCTGCGGCCTGGGCGAGGTCTTCGACAAGGCCAGGGAGCTCGACGCCGTGCTGCTGAGCGTGGGCGACCTGGCGCCGACGGCCACCGCCTTCCGCGATGGCTATCTGTCGGACGAGGTGCGCCGCTCGATGCTGCGCCTGGGGGCGGTGGGCGAGTCGCTGTTCCACTTCTACGACGCGCGCGGCCAACTGATCGACCACCCCATCCACGAGTGCGTGATGGCCATCCCGCCCGACACCATCCGCCAGGTGCCGCAGCGCATCGTGGCCTCCGGCGGTGTCGGCAAGGCACGGGCGCTGCACGCCACCATGCGCCTGTTCAAGCCCACGGTGCTGATCACCGACGAGCATGCCGCCGCCCGCATGCTGGAGATCGACCAGGAAGACTGACCCTCCCTACGCCGATGCCGCGTGCCTTCTGGCGCGCCCCCAGGCCCCGCCTCGCACCGCGACGCGGGGCTTTTTGCTGCCTCCGGGTTTCCCCGATCCGTGGGCCGCGCCGCCCGGCCTTGCTGTGCGATGAACATAATGACAAAATAAAAATCAAATGTTCAGTCATGGGCCGAGCCGGTCCTCCTTCCCCCACACTTTCAGGAGACTCCCTTGAGCGGATTCATTCCCAGCGGCCTGGCGGCCGATCTCGAAACCCGTGCCCTGACGGGCAAGCCCATCCGCATCGGCCTGATCGGCTCGGGAATGATGGGCGGGGACATCGTCACGCAGGTGCTGCAGATGCGCGGCGTGGTGGTGGCGGCCATTGCCGACATCCACGTGCCCGCTGCCCTGCGCGCGCTGCAGGAGGCCGGCCACGGCGGCGACGCCCATCGCGTGGTGGAGACGCAGAGTGACTTCGACCGCGCCGTCGAGGCCGGCCGCGTGGCCGTGACGCCCGATGCGCAGCTGGTCTGCCGCAGCGGCCTGATCGACGTGGTGGTGGACGCCACCGGCAAGCCCGCGGTGGGTGCCGAGATCGGCCTGACCGCCATGGAGCACGGCAAGCACCTGGTCATGATGAACGTCGAGGCCGACGTCACCATCGGCGCCTACCTCAAGCACGAGGCCGACCGCCTGGGCGTGATCTATTCGCTGGGGGCGGGCGACGAGCCCAGCTCCACCATCGAGCTGATCCAGTTCGTCTCGGCCCTGGGCTATCCGGTCATCGCCGCCGGCAAGGGCAAGAACAATCCGCTCAACATCGACGCCACGCCCGACGACTACGCGGCCGAGGCGCATTCCAAGAACCTCAACCCGCGCATGCTGGTGGAGTTCGTGGACGGCTCCAAGACGGCGGTGGAGATGTCCGCCATCGCCAACGCCACCGGCCTGGTGCCCGACGTGCCCGGCATGCATGGCCCGTCCTGCTCGCTGGAGGAATTGAGCCAGGTGCTGGTCCCGCGCGAGGACGGCGGCGTGCTCGGCCGCAAGGGCGTGGTCGACTACACCATCGGCAAGGGCGTGGCCCCGGGCGTGTTCGTGGTGGCCGAGATGGCGCACCCGCGCCTGCGCGAGCGCATGGACTACCTCAAGCTCGGCAAGGGCCCGTACTACACCTTCTACCGGCCCTACCACCTGTGCAGCCTGGAAGTGCCGCTGACCTGCGTGCGCGCCGTGCTCTACAACCGCGCCGACATGGCGCCCATCGCCCGGCCCACGGCCGAGGTGTGCGCCGTGGCCAAGCGCGACCTGCGCCCCGGCGACACGCTGGACGCCATCGGCGAGTACACCTACCGCGCCTGGGCCATGACGGCCGAGGATGCCCGCCGCCAGCGCGCCGTGCCCTGCGGCCTGCTGGAACGCGGCAAGGTCACGCAGCCGATCCGCAAGGGCGAGCTGCTGACCTCGGCCAACGTGGCCGTCGACCAGAGTTCGCGCATCGTCGAGTTCCGCCGCCGTCAGGACCGCCTGGTCTACGGCGAACTGGAGCTCGCAGCATGACGACGCCTTCCGTCCAGGGCGGCGTCGTCGGCGCCGAAGGCGTGCCGCGCGTGTTCGAGCGCTTCAGCGTCGAGCAGCTGCACGGCTTTCTGCGGCAGATGCACCTGATCCGCCAGTTCGAGGAAGGCGCCGAGCAGGCCTACATGCGCGGCCTGGTGCACGGCACCATGCACCTGTCCATCGGCCAGGAGGCCAGCGCCACCGGCGTCGGCGCGGCGCTGCGCGAGGGTGACGTGATCACCTCCACCCACCGCGGCCACGGCCACTGCATCGCCAAGGGCGCGGACCCGAAGTTCATGTTCGCCGAGTTCTTCGGCAAGGACACCGGCTACTGCCGTGGCCGCGGCGGCTCCATGCACATCGCCGACGTGGCCAGCGGCAACCTGGGCGCCAACGGCATCGTGGGCGGCGGCCTGCCCATCGCGGTGGGCGCGGCCCTGGCGCTGCGCCAGCAGGGCAAGCCCAACGTGGCCGTGTGCTTCTTCGGCGACGGTGCCAACAACGAAGGCGCCTTCCACGAGAGCCTGAACATGGCCGCCGTTTGGAAGCTGCCGGTGGTGTTCGTGTGCGAGAACAACCAGTACGGCATGTCCACCTCCACCGAGCGCTCCACGGCCGTGCGCCGCATCGCCCAGCGCGCGCAGGCCTACGACTTCCCCGGCGTGACGGTGGACGGCAATGAATTCGCCGCCGTCGCCGAGGCCGCCATCGAGGCGGTGGAGCGTGCCCGCAGCGGCCAGGGCCCCACGCTGCTGGAGTGCCTGACCTACCGCCACCGCGGCCATTCCAAGAGCGACCGCAACCGCTACCGCACCAAGGAGGAGATCGAGTCCTGGATCGCGCGCGACCCCATCGGGCGCTACGAGCAGGCGCTGCAGTCCTGCGGCCTGATCACGCCCGAGCAGGTGTCGGCCCTCGTCGACGACGTGGCGCGCGAGATCGCCGAGGCGGTGGAATACGCCAAGAACAGCCCGGCCCCCGACGCCGCATCCGTCACCGACTTCGTCTACACGCGCTCGCCCAAGGAGGCCGCCCATGTCCGTTGAGAGCCGCGAGCTGAGCTACGCGCAGGCCATCCAGGAGGCGCTGGCCATCGCCATGGAGCGCGACCCGCGCGTGTTCCTGATGGGCGAGGACATCGGCGTCTACGGCGGCGCCTTCCAGGTCACGGGCGACCTGGTGCATCGCTTCGGCGAGTCGCGCGTGATGGACACGCCCATCTCCGAGCTGGCCGGCGCCGGCGTGGCCGTGGGCGCCGCGCTCATGGGCCAGCGGCCGGTGTACGAGTTCCAGTTCTCGGACTTCGCCACGCTGGCCATGGAGCAGATCGTCAACCAGGCCGCGAAGATCCGCTACATGCTGGGCGGCAAGGCCTCGGTGCCGCTGGTGATGCGCTTTCCGAGCGGCTCGGGCACCGGCGCCGCCGCGCAGCACAGCCAGAGCCTGGAGGCCTGGCTGGCGCACGTGCCCGGCCTGAAGGTGGTGCAGCCCTCCACGCCGCACGACGCCAAGGGCATGCTGCTGGCCGCCATCGAGGACCCGGACCCGGTCATGTTCTACGAGCACAAGCTGCTCTACAAGATGAAGGGCCCGGTGCCCGAGGGCTACTACACCGAGCCGCTGCACGAGGCGCGCATCCGCCGTGCCGGCGAGCACGTGACCATCGCCGCCAACTCGATCATGGTGCACAAGGCGCTGGAGGCCGCGATCGAACTGGCCGCCGAGGGCATCTCGGCCGAGGTGGTGGACCTGCGCTCGCTGCGGCCGCTGGACCTGTCCACACTGGTGGACAGCGTCAGCCGCACCACGCGCCTGGTCTGCGTGTACGAAGGCACCAAGGAGCTGGGCATCGGCGCCGAGGTGTCGGCCGCCATCGCCGAAAGCGCCGCCTTCGACCGGCTGGACGCCCCCATCATCCGCCTGGGCGGGGCCGACTGCCCGCTGCCCTACAACCCGCAGCTGGAGCGCGCGGCCGTGCCGCAGGTGCCCGACATCGTGGGCGCGGTGCGCCGCAGCGTGCGCGCGAGGGGCTGAGCATGGCCACCGAAGTCATCCTCCCGCGTGTCGACATGGACATGGCCGAGGGCAAGATCGCCCATTGGTATGTCAAGGACGGCGACGCGGTGCGCAAGGGCCAGGTGCTGTTCGAGATCGAGACCGACAAGGCCACGATGGAAGTCGACGCGCCGGCCGACGGCACGATGCACGGCATCCGCGGCGAGATCGGCGTGTCGATGCCGGTGGGCGAGATCGTGGGCTGGATCCTGGCGGCGGGCGAGGCGCCGCCGGCCGAGTCGGGCCCGGTTGCCGCCCCCGCCGCCCATGCCGAGGCCCTGTCGGACGAGCCGGTGGCGCAGGCGATCGCCCAGCCCGCGGCCATCGCTGCCGCCGCCGCGGCGGCGCCCCTCGCGGCGGAAGGCGGCCTGCTGCGCGCCACGCCCCTGGCCCGCAGCCTGGCGCGCCAGCGCGGCATCGACCTCGCCACCGTGCGCGGCAGCGGGCCCGACGGCCGCATCCTCGCCGCCGACCTGCTGGGCGGCGCCGGTGCGGCGACGGATGCGCCGGGCCTGCATCTGCAGTGGCTGCGCACGGGGCAGGGCGCGCCGCTGGTGCTGATCCATGGCTTCGGTGCCGACCTGGGCTCCTGGCGACCGCTGCTGGCGCACCTGCCGGCCACGTTGCCGGTGCTGGCGCTGGACCTGCCGTCGCATGGCAAGTCGCCCGAGTCCGGAGCCGTGGACCTGGCGGGCGTGGCGGCCGAGGTGCTCGACCGGCTCACCCGCGAGGGCGTGGAGACGGCGCATGTGCTGGGCCATTCGCTCGGTGGCGGCGTGGCGCTGGCGCTGCTGCAGCAGGCGGCGGTGCGGGTGCGTTCGCTCACGCTGCTGGCGCCGCTGGGGCTGGGCGGCGGGGCCGATCCCGCCTTCATCGACGGGCTCACGCAGGCCGAGGACGAATCCATGCTCAAGGCCGTGATGGGGCGGCTGGTGCACGAGGCCCGCTGGATCACCGGCTCCTTCGTCGCCACTGCCTTGCAGCAGTTGCAGCGGCCCGGCCGCCGAGAGGCGCTGCGGACGCTGGCCGAACGGCTGCTGCCAGCGGCCGGGCCAGCGCCGGCGCTGCACGTGGTGCTGGCGCAGGCCGACGTGCCGGTGCATGTGCTGTGGGGCCGCGAGGACCGCATCCTGCCCTGGGCCCAGGTCGAGGCCCTGCCGCCGTCGGTGGGCCTGCACCTGCTGCCGGGCGTCGGCCATCTGCCGCAGGTCGAGGCCGGCGCGTGGGTGGGGCAGGTGGCCGCGCTGCAGTGCGGTGCGGTGGGGTCAGCGGCGCAGGCTTAGGCGCTGGTCAGAGCGCCTCGACATTGGTGGCTGGGTCTTGGCTTGGCTTGGGCTTGGGCTTCAGGTTGGGTTGTGTCGCGTCAGGCGACTGCTTGAGGGCGGCGCGGGGCGGGTGGGCGCTAACCCGGCAGAAGGCACCGGGAGCACGCATGCCGGCGTCCTCCACCGGTTAGCACCCCAGTCGTTGAGTCTCCTCACCTGTTAGCACCCGAGTCAGTCGAGCCTTCCCGTCGGCTGGCAGTCCAGTCGTTGGACCTCCCTGCCGGTTGGCACCCCAGTCGTCAAGCAAGCCGCCAATGGGCCCCGTGCATCGCACAGCCGCCCCTGAAGCGGCGTCATTCAGGCGGGCACGGCGACGAAGGCAGGCCGCAGTTGCGGATGCGTGGGATAGCGCCAGACTGGCTTGGCGCCACTGAACAGGTCCAGGAAGGCGATGGCCTGCCCGGCGTCTTCGCGCACGTTCTCCAGGTAGCTGGTCCAGTGCTGCGCCACGCGCGCCTCCAGTCCTGCGTCCAGCGGCGGCGCGCCGCGCGCCACACGCCAGGCTTGCAGCAGCGTCAGCGCCGCGTCGGTCAGCACACGCACCTGCGGAGCCTCGTGCGTCGCACGCGGCAGCACCAGCGGCGGGTGGCGCAGCCATTGCCACAGTAGCGCACCGCTGGCGAAGTGGGCCACGTCCACGGCATCGCGTGCTTCGAGCGGCTGGGCCTGCTCCAGCAGCGCCGCCCAGGTCCAGAAGGCCTGCGCGAGGGCAGGGCGGTCCACCGTGGCATCGACGCCGTCGGACCCCAGGGCCCGGGCGCGGCCCAGCAGCAACGCGGCATGGGCGTCGCGGCACCAGTGCCAGCGACGCAGTTGCGCAGGGAAGTCGGGCTGGACGCTCCAGAGGTGGGCGAGTTGGGTGTCGAGCATGGGGGTCGGACGATGGCACCGGCGCCCGGGCCTGGCACCTAGTGAACACCCTTATGCGTGAACATATTGACTAGTCGATGGACAAATGTACCATTTTCTCCATCGTCAACGATCGATGGCGGGGCGTGCCGTAACCGAATGACCGGCCGCCGACAACAACCTGGAGACACCATGCCCACAACGCAACAACTGCTGCTTCTGCTGACCCTGTTCTGGGCCCTCCAGGTGGCGGCGTCCTGGGTGCAGTACCGCCACTACCGCGGCGCGATGGGCGAGGCCACGCGCCGCTGGTCCGACGGCTACCTGGGCGTGGGCCAGTCCCGCCGCCGCCTGCGCGGCGGCGCCGTGGCGCTGCTGGAGGTCGATCCGGCCCTGCGCGTGCGCCGCCTGCAACTGCTGGACGGCATCAGCATCTTCGCCCGCTTCAAGCCGCAGGAAGGCGCCGAAGGCCTGACGCTGCAGCAACTGGCCGCCCAGGCCGAGGGCACCACGCCCCAGGCCCTGGCCATCCGCCAGGCCATCGCCCAGGTCGAGGCCGTCCATCGGCGCCAGACCGAGCGCGCCGCCGAGGCGCCAGCAGGGCCCGCCGCCCCCGAAGGCCAGGCCGTACCGCAGCCCCAGCCCCAGGCCGCCTGACACCCCAACGTCTCACGCGCCGCGCCGTCGACGCGCGCCGCCCCCGATTTCCCCCCCGTCCACTCCACAACCACAACGGAGACATTCCATGGAGACTTTCGAATTCCTCGCCCGCGCAGCGGAGGCGTTCATCGGCGTGTTCAACGCCGGCGGCAAGACCTTCGTCGGCTTCGTCACGGGCATCCTGCCGACGCTGATCGTGCTGCTCACCGCGGTCTACACCGTGATCGCCCTGGTGGGCGAGCAGCGGGTGCACCGGCTGGCGCGCTTCGCCGCCGGCAACGCGATCACCCGCTACACGGTGCTGCCCTTCCTGGCCATGTTCTTCCTGACCAACCCGATGGCCTACACCTTCGGCATGTTCGTGGAAGAAAAGCACAAGCCCGCCTTCTACGACTCGGCGGTGTCGCTGTGCCACCCCATCACCGGCCTGTTCCCGCATTGCAACCCCGGCGAGCTGTTCGTCTGGCTGGGCGTGGCCACCGCCATCACCAAGCTGGCCGAACAGGGCCATGCGCCCTTCTCGTTGCCCAAGCTCGCCCTGGCCTACCTGCTCGTGGGCCTGGTGGTGAACCTGCTCAAGGGCATCGTCACCGAGAAGATCACGATGCTCATCGCCAAGCGCGACGGCGTCGCGCTGTAAGCCGCCGCGATCCGACCGCCCCGCCCCCACCGAAAAGCACAACAAGACCAGACCCGAGGAGACCCGCGCCATGTCCAGCACTTCCGCGTTCCGTTCCGTCACCGTTTCCGCCGGCCCCGGCGGCTGGGGCGGCCCGCTCACCATCACGCCGACACCCGAGCGCGACAAGATCATGGCCGTCACCGGCGGCGACATCCCCGAGGTGGCGCGCCGCCTGGCCGAGATGACCGGCGCCACGGTGGTGGACGGCTTCCGCGCCCCGCCGCCCGAGAGCGAGGTCGCGGCCGTGGTGATCGACTGCGGCGGCACGGCCCGCTGCGGCGTCTATCCGCGCAAGCGCATCCCCACCATCAACCTGACGCCGGTGGGCAAGTCGGGCCCGCTGGCCGACTTCATCGCGGAAGACATCTACGTCTCAGGCGTGAAGGTGGAGCAGTTGCAGCCCGCCGGCGGCGCGGCGGCTGCGGCCGCCCCGGCCGCGGCGGCCATGGGCGGTGCCTTCGGCGGCGCGGCCGTCATGGCGGCCTCCAGCCGCGCGGCCGACAACCAGCCGCCGCAGGGCGGCGTGGTGGGCCTGATCACCTCCATCGGCCGCGGCATGGGCGGCGTGATCGGCGTGCTGTTCAACAGCGGCCGCAAGTCCATCGACCAGGTGCTGCGCAACGTGCTGCCCTTCATGGCCTTCGTGACCATGCTGATCGGCCTGATCAACGAGACGGGCATCGGCGGCGTGCTGGCCCACCTGCTGGAGCCGCTGGCCGGCAACGTGATCGGCCTGCTGGTGCTGTCGGCCATCTGTGCGCTGCCCTTCCTCTCGCCCATCCTGGGGCCCGGCGCGGTGATCGCGCAGGTGATCGGCGCGGCCATCATCGGCCCGGCCATCGCCAACGGCACCATCTCGCCGGCCATGGCGCTGCCGGCCCTGTTCGCCTACGACGCGCAGGTCGGCTGCGACTTCGTGCCCGTGGGCCTGGCGCTGGGCGAGGCCAAGCCCGATACGATCCGCGTCGGCGTCCCGGCGGTGCTGATCTCGCGCCAGATCATGGGCCCGACCTCGGTCGTGATCGCCTGGGCGGCCAGCTTCCTTCTTTGAGCATCCAAGACCTGTACGGAGACCCCATGATCTATTACTCCACCACCGTGACCGCCATCGGCGAGGAGGTGCCCGACCTGCTGGACGGCGGCGTGCTGATCCTCTACGCCGACGGCGCCCCGCCGGCCCTGGCCGAGGTGTCGGTGCAGCACCGCGTGGCGGCCGAGGTGCCGCTGCAATGCCCGCCGGTGGGCGCGCGTATCACGCTGGGCGGCATCGACACCCGCGTCACCGCCGTCGGCAGCACGGCCTGGGACAAGGTGCGCGACATGGGTCACGTGGTCATCAGCTTCAATGGCGCCACCGCCGCCGAGCGGCCCGGCGAGATCTGCGTCGAGGCCCTGGACGCCAACGCCCTGCGCCGCGAGATCGGCGCCGGCAGCCGCATCACCATCGCCGACTGACGCTTCCCTCGCCTGCGTTCCCCGCCTGCGCCGGCACGGCCGCGGGGCGTCGGGCGCAGCGCCCGGCCCGTCCTGCCGCCGCCTTCAGCGCGCGCGGCGGTACGCCCTCCGACCTCCCCGCGCCCCGAACTCCCCATGATCGAGTTATCCACCGTTGTCCGTGTGGTGGAAGGCCTCCACACGCGTCCCGCCGCCCAGATGGCCAAGCTGGCCAAGGGCTTCAAGTCCAGCATCCACCTGGTCCGCCAGGGCAACCCGGCGGACGCCAAGAGCTCGGTCAAGCTGATGCTGCTGGGCGTGAAGGAGGGCGAGGAGGTGCTGCTGCGCGCCGATGGCAGCGACGAGCAGGATGCGCTCGCGCGTCTGGTGCAGTACCTGCAGGACCCGCGTGCCGGCCTGGAAGAGGGCGCACTGATCGCCCCCGCCACGCACGCCGCTGCGCAGGACTGCGGGGCCGACGATGCCGACGAGGCCATCGCCGACAACTGCTTCTGCGGCGTGGCCGGCAGCCGCGGCACCGCCCTGGCGCCGGCCTATGTCTACCTGCCGCAGCCGCTGGTGGCCAGCCGCCAGGTGATCGACGCCGCCGAGGTGCCGACCGAGCTGGACCGCTTCCGCCGCACGCTGGCCGACTTCGTGCAGCCGGCCGGCGGCGGCGTGCCCAACGGCGCCGCCAGCGAGCAGGACCGGGCCATCCTCCAGGCCCTGATCGACCTGGCGCAGGACGAGGAATACGTGGGCGCCATCATCCGTGGCATCGAGGGCCGCGGCGATGCGGCGGCCGTCACGCTGCGCGTCGGCCAGGTGCTGGCCGACAGCTTCAACGCCATGGCCGACGATTACATGCGCGCCCGGGCCGAGGACATCCGCGGCGTCACGCGCCACCTGGCGGCGCGGCTGCTGGGCCAGTCGCTGCCGGACCTGCGCGGCATCCACGCGCCCTGCGTGCTGGTGGCCGCCGACCTGAGCGCCTGGGAGTTCGCGCAGGTGCCCATCCGCCATGTGCGCGGCCTGGTGTGCACCGGCGGCTCGGCCACCTCGCACGTGGCCATCATGGCCCGCACCCATGGCGTGCCGGCCGTGCTGGGCGTGCCGCTGGGCGCGGCCCAGCTCAAGGCCGCCGACACGCTGGTGGTGGACGGCACGCGCGGCCGCGTCATCGTCAACCCCGACACCGCGCAGCAGCGCCATGCCGAACGCCGCATGGCCGCCGAGCGCGAGGCCCGCGCCGCGCTCGACCGCTACCGCGACCTGCATCCGCGCACCCGCGACGGCCGCGAGATCGAGGTGGTGGCCAACCTGGGCGGCCTGGACGAGATCCCGCTGGCGCAGGCCGCCGGCGCCATGGGCGTCGGCCTGTTCCGCACCGAGCTGCTGTTCATGCAGCGCCGCAGCCTGCCCACCGAGGACGAGCAGGCCGAGGTCTACCAGCGCCTGGCCGAGGCCTTCCACCCGCGGCCGGTGATCATCCGCACGCTGGACATCGGCGGCGACAAGCCGGTGGCCGGCATCGACTTCCCCAAGGAAGAGAACCCTTTCCTGGGCTGGCGCGGCGTGCGCATGTGCCTGGACCGGCCCGAGGTCTTCAAGCCCCAGCTGCGGGCGCTGCTGCGCGCCGCCTCCGTGGGCAATGTGCGGGTGATGATCCCGATGATCAGCGACGTCGACGAAGTGCGCCGCGTGCGCGCGCTGGTCGACGAATGCAGCGCCGAGCTGACCGCCGCCGGCGTGGCCCATGCCCGCTTCGAGCTGGGCATCATGGTCGAGACGCCGGCCGCCGTGCTGCAGGCCGACGCGCTGGCGGCCGAGGTGGGCTTCTTCTCCATCGGCACCAACGACCTCACGCAGTACGTGATGGCCACCGACCGCGCCAATGCGCAGATCGCCTCGCTCTACCGCACCGAGCATCCAGCCGTCATGCGCGCCATCGCGCTGACCTGCGAGGCCGCCCGCGCCGCCGGCATCTGGGTGGGCCTGTGCGGCGAGGCGGCGGCCAACCTGGACCTGATCCCGCGCTTCGTCGACATGGGTGTGACCGAGCTGAGCATGAGCCCGGCCTCCATCCTCGCGGCCAAGAAGCGGGTGACGGAGCTGTGAGCACGGCGGCCCTGCGCGCCCTGCTCAGCGACTGCGACGGCGTCATCGTCGACAGCGAGGTGGTGGCCGACCGCGCCATGCGCGAGGTGCTGGCCGGCGCCTTCGGCGGCGTCGACGTCGAGCCGGCCCTGGCCGGCCTGTTCGGCCGGCGGGTGATCGACATCATCCGGCTGGTGGAGCAGCGGCTGGAGCGCCCGCTGACCGACGAGCACCGCGCGGCCCTGCAGCGCGACATCGATGCCCGCGTGGCCAGCCTGGCGCCGGCCATGCCCGGCGTGTACGAGGCCTATGCCGAGATCGGCCTGCCGCTGGCCATCGTCTCCAACAGCGCCTTCGATCGGCTCCACCGCAGCGTGGAGGCGTCGGGCCTGTTGCTGCTCGCCGGCCGCCATGTCTATGCCGCCGAGGACGTGGGCCGGCCCAAGCCGGCGCCCGATGCCTACCTGCATGCCGCCCGCCAACTGGGCGTGCCGCCGGCCGCCTGCCTGGTGGTCGAGGACAGCGCCACCGGCGTGCTGGCCGCCCGCGCGGCGGGCATGGCGGTGCTGGGCTTCCTGGGCGGCAGCCATGTGGATGCGGACCATGGTCGCTGGCTCACCGAGGCCGGCGCGCTGGGCCTGTTCGAGCGGATGGATCAGTTGCCGGCGCTGGTGCGCGGCTGGCCGGCGCTGGCGGCCTGAGGGACGGGGCGGCCGGGCGGTGGCAGGCTGATCGAGCAGCCGTTGCCGGGCAGCAGCCGGCTGAAGGCCCTGGCAGCCCGTGAGTCAACGACCGTTCGGGCTGAGCGTGTCGAAGCCCTGCGTGGCGCTTCGGTCTTCCGGCGATCCGCTTCTCAGGACTTGCCCGCCCCGCCCGGCAACGCACGCAGCGCCTCGCGCACCTCAGCGGGCGAGAGCAGCTCGCTCAGCACCACCGGCGCCTTCCCGGGCGCCTGCAGCACATACACCGGGACGCCATTGCGGCCCAGCGCGTTCAGCGCGGCTGCGATGGCCGGATCGCGCCGGGTCCAGTCGGCGCGCAGCAGCTGCACGCCGCGCGCGCCGAAGTCGGCCAGCAACTCGGCATTGCCCAGCGTGGTCTTCTTGTTGACCTGGCAGGTGACACACCAGGCGGCCGTGAAGTCGATGAACACCGGCTTGCCCTCGGCCTGCAGTTGCGCCACGCGCTCGGCCGACCAGGGTTGCCAACGCGACTCGGCCGACGCGCCGCCCGCCGTGGCTTGTGGCGCGGGTGCCATCTGCAGCAGCAGCGGCCCGAAGCTGGCGGCCAGCGCCGCGAAGCCCAGCGCCAGCGCCCCGCCCAGCAGCAGCCGGGTGCGGCCGGCCAGGGTGCCCAGCGCCCAGGCCACCGCGCTGCCGGCCACCAGCAGGGCCAGCAGCGCGCCGGCGCCGTCGATGCCGGCCTGCTGGCCCAGCACCCACACCAGCCAGGCGACGGTGGCGAACATCGGGAAGGCCAGCAGCCGGCGCAGGGTGTCCATCCACGGTCCGGGCCTGGGCAGCAGCCGCGCCACCGCCGGCACGAAGCCGGCCAGCAGGTAGGGCAGGGCCAGACCCAAGCCCAGCGCGGCGAAGAGCAGCAGCGCCTGCAGCGCCGGCAGGCCGATGGCCAGGCCCAGCGAGGCGCCCATGAACGGCGCCGTGCAGGGCGAGGCCACCAGCACCGCCAGCACGCCGGAGAGGAAGTCGTTGAGCACCGGATGGCGGACCTGCGTCCCTGCCAGCCGCGCCGGCGCCAGCATGCCCACCTCGAAGACGCCCGCCAGGTTGAGCCCCAGCAGCGTGAACAGCCCGGCCAGCGCCGCCACCATGCCGGGCGACTGCAGCTGGAAGCCCCAGCCCAGCTGGGCGCCCGCCGCACGCAGCGCGATCAGCAGCCCGCCCAGGGCCAGCAGGCTGAGCACCACGCCGGCGCTGTAGGCCAGGGCGGCACGCCGATGGCCGCGCCGGTCGTCGGCATGGCGGGTGAAGCCCAGCACCTTGATTGCCAAGACCGGGAAGACGCAGGGCATCAGGTTCAGCAGCAGGCCGCCGGCGAAGGCGCCCAGCAGGGCCAGCAGCAGGCCGGCCGGTGCCACCGGGGCCGGCGCCACGGGCGCGGCCGGGCGGGCATTGGCATCGAGCGCCGCCTGCAGCGCGGGCGAGACGGTGGCGGGCGCGCCCACGGCGGGCCAGCGGCCATCGACCGCGGCGTCCACCCGCCAGCCCACCGGCTGGCCGGCGGCCTCGGCCTTTTGCCGGTCCTCGCCGGTGAGGGCCAGCACCAGCGGCATGCGCGCCGGGCTGGCCGAGCGCTGGTCGGCCACCGGGAACTGCGCCGTCCACACGCCCCCCTCCCAGCGCTGCTGCCAGTCGGTGCCGGCGACGGCACCGTTGCGCAGCACCTCGGCCGTCTCGGGCATCAGCTCCAGCGTGCGGCCCTGGGCAGCGGCGGGCAGGCCCTCGACGCGCAATGCCAGACTGCGGGCGTCGGCGGCGAGCCTGGCGGTGGCGGGCGCTTCGGCGGCCACCGGCCGCGCGGCCCAAGCGGCGTCGAATTCGGCCCCATGGCCCGCGGTGGAGCTGCGCACGGGCAGGTCGAGGCGGAACTCGCCGTCCTCGGGGATGCATTCCTTGCGGCACACCAGCCAAGTGGCCGACAGGCGGATCGGCAGCGTGGCGGTGCCGGTCAGCGCGGTGGGTGGGCGGAAGTCCGGCGCCACCGTCACGGGCACCGGCAGCAGCACCTCGTTCTCGTAGCCGTAGTTGGCCAGGCTGCCGATGAAGAGCTTGTGCGGCACCGGCCAGTCGACCTCGCCCGCGTCCAGGCCCGGGGGCAGTTGCCAGCGCAGCTCGGTGGGCAGGCCGGAATCGCCGGCGTTCTTCCAGTAGGTGTGCCACTCGGGCTGGTGGCTGATCTTCAGGCCCAGCCAGACGGTGGCGCCGGGGCCCACGCCCTGCGGCGCCTGCGCGACCAGCTCGGCCCGCACGTGCGGCGTGGTGACGACGGCGCTGCCGCCGCCGTTGCTGCCGGGCGTGAGCTGGGCGGATGCGCGGGGCAGCAGGCCCGTGGCCAGCAGGAAGGCCGCGAAGAACGGCAGCAGCCAGCGGGCAGGAAGAAGGGAGTGGGCGGTGCGCATGCGCGGGGTCGGAGCGGGGCCCGGGCCTGAAGTTCCGGCCGCCAGGGTTGTCGATCTGTTCTTGCCGCCGGCCACGGCGCATCCGTCCACGGCGTAGGCCGCCGCGTGCCGCCAGGCCGCCATCAGGTTGCCTCGCCGAAGGCCAGCACCACGCGCCGGGCCTGCGCGCCCTTCTTCTCGACCTTGGCCACGCGCAGCGCGCCGATCTCGGCGATGTTGGCCACATGCGTGCCGCCGCAGGGTTGCAGGTCGATGGGCGACTCGACGCTGCCGACGCGGATGGTGCGCACCGTGCCGCTGCCGCGCGGCGGCTGCACGCTCATGCTCTTGACCAGGCCGGGGTTGGCGTCCAGTTCGGCGTCGGTGACGCTGCCCACGGTCACCGGCAGGGCCTGGGCCACCAGGGCGGCCAGCCCTTCGGCCAGGGCCGCGGCGTCCAGCGCCTCGCTCATGTGGAAATCGACGCGCACCGCCTCGGGGGTGATGGAACAGCCGTTGACCGGCTGTGCCACCAGGTGGCAGAGCAGATGACTGGCGGTGTGCAGCCGCATCATGCGGTGCCGGCGGTCCCAGTCGATGGCGGCCGTGACGGTGTCGCCGGGCGCGATCCGCGCAAGAAGCGCGTCCTGACCCGGTGCGGCCAGGTGCCAGATCTCGGCGGTGGGCTTGCCTTCCGCGTCCTTGCCCTTGCGGGTGTCGGCGATGGCCAGTTCGGCACCGTCGGCCAGCCGCAGCACGCCGCTGTCGCCGGCCTGGCCGCCGCCCAGCGGATAGAAGACGGTGCGGTCCAGCACCACGGTGCCGGTCGCGGCCTCCACGCGAAGCACGCGGGCGGGGCAGTCGCGCAGATAGGCGTCGGCGCGGAACAGGTCGTCGGTGGTCGTGGTCGTGGGCGGGATGGCGGGCGCGGCCGGCGAGGGCGCAGCCGCAGGGGCATCGGCGGTCATCCTGCGATGGTAGCCCTGGGGCCGCAGCCCGTCGGTGTGCGTACGCACCGTCTGCCAGCGGGTCACGCGCGGCGTGCGACTACACAGCCCGGGACGCCCGGCCCCGATCATCCGCACCCATGATGCGCACCGCCACCCTCACCCTTGCCGCTGCCGCGGTGCTGGCCCTGGCCGGCTGCGGCGACACCGCCAAGCTGCCCTTCGAGGCCGGCACCGGCCCCAACCCGCAGCTGCCCGCGCCCAACAAGACGCTGCTGCCCACGATGAAGGTGGCGTCCGCCACGGGCTGGCAGGACACCGCCGCGCCCACGCCATTGCCCGGCTTCAAGGTCACGGCCCTGTCTCGTGGCCTGGACCATCCGCGTTGGGTCTATGTGCTGCCCAATGGCGACGTGCTGGTGGCCGAAAGCGACCGGCCCCGCAATGCCGACCCCAAGCCGGGTGGCTTCTTCGACAAGATCAAGGAGAAGGTCACCGGCCTGGTGATGAAGCGCGCAGGCTCCGGCACGCCCAGCGCCGACCGCATCACCCTGCTGCGCGATGCCGACGGCGACGGCGTGGCGGAGACGCGCACCGTCTTTGCCAGCGGCCTGACCTCGCCCTTCGGCATGGCGCTGGTGGGCAACGAGCTGTTCGTGGCCAATGCCGACGCGCTGGTCAAGCTGCCCTACACCGAAGGCCAGACCCAGGCCGGCGGCCCGGCCGTGAAGGTGACGGACCTGCCCGCCACCTTCAACCACCACTGGACCAAGAACGTCATCGCCAGCCGCGACGGCGCCAAGCTCTACGTCACCGTGGGCAGCAACAGCAACATCGCCGACTACGGCATGCAGCACGAAGAAGGCCGCGCCGCCATCTGGGAGGTGGACCGCGCCACCGGCGCCAAGCGCCTCATGGCCAGCGGCCTGCGCAACCCCAACGGCATGGCCTGGGAGCCCGACACGAATGTGCTGTGGACGGTGGTCAACGAGCGCGACGAGATCGGCAGCGACCTGGTGCCCGACTACCTGACCTCGGTGCGCGACGGCGGCTTCTACGGCTGGCCCTGGAGCTATTGGGGCGGCGTGGTCGACACCCGCGTGCAGCCGCAGCAGCCCGAAAAGGTGGCCACGGCCATCCGTCCCGACTATGCGCTGGGCAACCACGTGGCGCCGCTGGGCCTGGCCTTCTCCAGCGCGCGCGGCATGCCGGAGGAATTCGCCAACGGCGCCTTCATCGGCGAGCACGGCTCCTGGAACCGCAACCCGCCCTCGGGCTACCGCGTGAGCTTCGTGCCCTTCATCGGCGGCAAGCCCAGCGGCGCGCCGCGCGAGTTCCTCACCGGCTTCCTCTCGGCCGACGGCAAGGCGCTGGGCCGACCGGTGGGCGTGGCGCTGGACAAGTCGGGCGCCCTGCTGGTGGCCGACGACGTGGGCGGCGCGGTGTGGCGCGTGTCGCGGGCCCGTTGACCCCAGCGGGCTCGCCTGTCGCGCCCGGTTAGCTGCCGCCCGCCTCGGGCGGCAGCAGCGCATGCGCCGTCATGTCGGCGCAGATCAGCCGCACCTGCCGCTGCACCTCGCGCGCGATGTCCTCCCGCCGCTCGGCCGTCAGCCGGCCCGATATCGCGGCCACGCTGATCGCCGCCACCGGGTTGTCCGGCGGAAAGGCCACGCCGATGGCCGCCGTGCCGGGCGTCACCACGCTGTCCAGAAACGAGTAGCCCTGCTGCCGCCCCTGCGCCACGACCTCGCGCAGGAAGTCGGCCGAGAAAGAGGCGTACTTCTCGTAGCGGTGGCCATTGGCCTGGATGATCGACTCCGCCTCTGCGGCCGGCATGGCGCACAGCATGGCCAGGCCGCCCGCGCCCACGCCGAGCGGCCGGCGGATGCCGATGTCCAGCGGCAAGGCCTTGATGGGGTAGTCGCCCAGCGCGCGGTTGGTGCACACCGCCTCCAGGCCGCTGCGCTCGCTCAGGTAGAGCGTGTCCTGCGTGGTTTCGGCCAGCCGGTGCAGGGCGGCGTCGCACATCTCGCTGAGCCGGTAACGCGGACGTGCCAGCAGACCCAGCTCGTGCAGCAAGGGCCCCAGGTAGTACTTGCGGGTGCGCGCATCGCGGTCGACCAGGCCCTCCAGCTCCAGCCGCGCCAGCATGCGAAAGCAGGTGCTCTGCGGCAGGCCGCTGGTGGCCGCCACCTCGCCGATGCGCATGCCGTTGCGACCGCGGGACGCCACAACGCGGAGCATGTTCACCACCCGTTCGATGCTCTGTGTACCGGTGCGCGGCTGTCCACCTTGTGGCGGTCCGTCTGCGCCTTCGGATGCTTCCTCGTTCTCTTCACTCATGCGAGCTTTGTAGTTTGCATCCACATTGTGGGCAATCTAGGGTTAACCGCATCAGGGTGAACCGGGTGCACGTTCTGTAATTCATCCATGGGTGCCGAGCAAGGCGCCACATTGTGGATAAGGAGACGAGGCGCCATGCCCCAGACGATGACCGAGAAGATCCTGGCCCGCGTGGCCGGGCTGCCCGCCGTGAAGGCCGGTGACGAGATCCTGGCCCGGCCGGATTTCGTGATCGCCTACGACTTCCCCGGCTACACCGACGTGTTCTTCAAGGAGGCCCGCGAGGAGTTCGGCGTCGAGAAGGTCACGAGCCCCGAGCGCTTCGTTCTGTTCATCGACCACATGGTGCCGGCCGCCGCGCCCAAGGAAGAAGAGCTGCACCGCGTCACCCGCGCCTGGGGCGCCGAGCAGGGCGTGCCGGTGCATGAGCGCGAAGGCATCGGCCACCAGGTGTCGGCCGAGCTGGGCTATGCCACGCCGGGTGCCTTCGCGGTGCATTTCGACGGCCATGTGAGCCAGCTGGGCGCCTTCGGCACCCTGGCCTTCGGCGCCCGCAAGAGCGTGCTCGAGACCTTCGTGAGCGAGAAGATGGCGCTCACGGTGCCCGCCACCGTCAAGGTCGAGCTCACGGGCACGCTGCAGCCGGGCGTGATGGCGCGCGACGTGTTCCACCACATGGTGCGGGTGATGGGCCCGTCCTCCTGCCGCTTCAAGGTGGTGGAGCTCAGCGGCCCGGTGATCGACACCATGAGCATCGAGGGCCGCCAGACCATCTGCGGCCAGGCCATGTTCCTGGGCGCCACCACCATGCTGATCGCGCCCGACGCCAAGACGCTGGCGTACACCCGCGAGCGGGCCAAGATCGCGCTGGAGCCGGTGTATCCCGACGCCGACGCCGTGTACGAGCGTGTGGTGCAGATCGACGTCTCGGCGCTGGAGCCCATCGTCGTGGCGCCGCCCAGCCCGGCCAACACCCGCGACCTGGCCGACTACGCGGGCCTGGAGGTGCACACCGGCTACCTGGGTTCCTGCGCCAGCGGCCGGCTGGAGGACCTGCGCGCCGCGGCCGACGTGCTGCGCGGCAAGCGCATCAAGCCGGGCTTCCAGCTGCATGTGGTGCCCACCTCGCAGGCCATCATGTCGCAGGCCGCGCGCGAGGGCTTGATCGCCACCCTGGTGGATGCCGGCGCCTTCATCAGCTCGTCGAGCTGCGACTACTGCTACGGTCGCATCGCCACCATGGCCGACGGCCAGCGCGCCGTGTCCACCGGCACGCTCAATACCCCGGGCCGCATGGGCAGCTCGGACACGGAGATCTTCCTGTGCAACGCGGCGGTGGTCGCCGCCTCGGCCCTGGAGGGGCGCATCGCCGACCCGCGGCCCTACCTGGCGGCGGCCGCCGCGGCCGAAGGGAGCGCGGCATGAGCGCCCAACTGCCCAACCTGGAAGGCCGCGCGGCCTGGATCTTCACCGAGGACGACTACGACATCGACCTCATCGTCGGCATCAAGAACATCAAGATCACCGACATCCACGAGCTGGCCGCGGTCACCATGACCAGCTACGACCCGCAGTTCGCCGCCAGCGTGCAAAAGGGAGACCTGCTGGTGGGCGGCCACAACTTCGGCTACGGCCACCCGCACTACCCGGCCATGCGTGCCATGCGCCACCTGGGCGTGGCGGGCGTGATCGCCGAATCCTTCTCGCCCGGCTTCTTCCGCGGCGAGATCAGCATGGGCTTTCCGCTCGTCACCTGCCCGGGCATCCGCGCCGCCACCGAGCGCTGGCAGCGGCTGCGCGTGGACTGGGCGCTCGGCCGCGTCATCAACCTCGACACCGGCGCCGAGCTGCCCTTCGAGCCGCTGTCGTCGGTGGAGCGCGGCACGCTGGCGGCCGGCGGCTTCATCCCCTACCTGAAGGCGCGGCTGGCGCGCGAGGCGGCGCAGAAGGCCGCCGCCGCAGACGCCGCCACCACCGGCGCCGCCGCAGGCTGAGGGCGCCGCGCATGCTGCAGATGATCGTCAGCGGCGTCGCCCTGGGCGCCATCTACGGGCTCATCGCCCTGGGCATCGTGATGGTGTTCAAGGCCACGGGCATCCTCAACTTCGCGCATGGCGAGGCCGCCATGCTGTCGGCCTTCACCGCCTGCACGCTGGTGCGCCTGGGTCTGCCGATGTGGGCGGTGGTGCCGCTCACGCTGCTGTTCGGCGCGGCGCTGGGCATGCTGATCGAGCGCTTCATCATCCGGCGCTTCATCGGCAAGGCCCTGCTGTCTTCGGCCATCTGCACGCTGGGGCTGTTCCTGCTGTTCGGCGACATGGCCATCTGGATCTGGGGCAAGGACACGCAGGAGCTGCCGAGCATCTTCCCGAGCACGCCGCTGCAGGTGGGCGATGCCGTGGTATCGGGCATCGACCTGGGCATCGTGGCGGTGTGCGCCACGCTGGCCGCGGCGCTGTTCGCCTTCTTCCGCTTCACGCGGCTGGGCATCGCCATGCAGGCCACCATGGAGAACCCGGTGGCGGCCCGGCTGATGGGCATTCCCATCAAGCGCATCTATGCGCTGGCCTGGGCGCTGTCGCACGTCATCGCGGCGGCGGCGGGGCTGCTGATCGCGCCGCTGACCTTCGTGCATTTCTCGATGATGCAGCACGCCCTGCACTTCGCTTTCGCGGCGGCGGTGCTGGGCGGCATCGGCAGCATGCCGGGCGCGCTGCTGGGCGGCGTGATCATCGGCGTGAGCAGCAACCTCACCGGCGCCTATGTGTCCTCGGCCTGGAAGGACGCCGTGCCCTTCATCGTGATGCTGGCCATCCTGGTGCTGCGCCCGCACGGGCTGCTGGCGCGCCGGCAGGTCAAGAAGGTCTGAGGAGGCGACGACGCGCATGACCCATCTGCTCGACGGCCGCCCCTGGCTGGCTCCCGCCCTGTTCGTGGCCCTGCTGGTGCTGGCACCCCTGGTGCCGGGCGGCTATGTGCTCTACATCGCCACGCTGGTGCTGATCTACACGCTGGCTTCCTTCGGCACCAACATCCTCACCGGCTACACCAACCTCATCTCCATGGCGGGTGCGGTGTTCTTCGGCATCGGTGCCTATGGCACGGCCATCCTGACGCAGCAGTTCGGCGTGCCGATGCTGCTGGCCATGCTCATCGCGGCGGCCATCGCCACGGTGGTCGGCCTGGTGCTGGCGCTGCCGGTGCTCCGGCTGGAGGAGGTGTTCCTCGCCATCGCCACGCTGGGCTTCGTGATGATCTCGGTGGAGATCGCCAAGTCCGGCGGCGACCTGACCGGCGGCGAGAACGGCATGGGCGCGCCCGGCCCCACGCTCTTCGGCCTGGCGCTGGACGAGCGCGCGTATCACCTGCTGGCCGCCTGCGTGCTGGGTGCCGCGCTGTGGCTGGCACGCAACCTCGCACGCAGCCGCTTCGGCCGCGGCTTCCTGGCCATCAAGGGCAGCGAGACGGCGGCCCGCGCGCTGGGGCTCAACACCACGGGCCTCAAGCTGGTGGCCTTCGGCGTCTGCGCCTTCTACACGGGCCTGTCGGGGGCGCTCTATGCGCCGCTGGTGCGCTTCATCGACCCATCGCTGTTCAACATCATGGTGTCGATCAGCTTCGTGTCGATGGTGATCGTCGGCGGCCTCGGCTCCATCCTGGGCTCGGTGCTGGGCGCGATCTTCGTCATCGGCGCACCGCAGCTGCTGACCTACTTCGGCTTCGACCAGTTCCAGCGCGCGCTGTACGGCGTGGCCATGATCCTGGCGCTGATGTTCCTGCCCGACGGGCTGGCCAGCCTGTTCAAGACGCGCCGCCTGCCCGGCGCCGACGCGCCCGGCAAGGAGGGCACATGATGCGCGCGATCGACGCCCAGGCCGCGCCCGCGCGGGGCGGGGCGCGGCCGGCGGGTGCCGCGGCGCCGCTGCTGTCGCTGGCCGGTGTGCGCATGAGCTTCGGCGGCATCGTGGCCGTGCAGGACGTGGGGTTCGACGTCATGCCCGGCACCGTGCATGCGCTGATCGGCCCCAACGGCGCCGGCAAGACCACGATGCTCAACTGCATCAGCCGCTTCTACACGCCGCAGCAGGGCCGCATGGTGCTGCGCACGGCGCAGGGCGAGCACGACCTGCTGCGCCTGAAGGCGCACCAGATCTCGCGCCTGGGCATCGCCCGCACCTTCCAGAACCTGGAGCTCTTCGCCGAGCTGACGGTGTTCGACAACGTGCTCATCGCCCGCTCGCAGGCCATGCGTGCCACGCTGGCCGAGGCCCTGCTCAACCTGCCGCGCCAGCGGCGCGAGGAGCGCGCCGAGCGCGAGCGCGTGCAGGCCCTCCTGGAAGAGTTGCGCCTGGCGCCCCACGCCCACACGCTGGTGCGCGACCTGCCCTACGGCACGCAGAAGCTGGTCGAGCTGGCCCGCGCCATGGCGCTGGAGCCCGTGCTGATGCTGCTGGACGAGCCGGCGGCCGGCATGAACAACCGCGAGATCGACGCCCTGGGCGACACGCTGCGCACGCTGCAGGCGCGCACCGGCGCCACGCTGCTGCTCATCGAGCACAGCATGCCGCTGGTCATGTCCATTTCCGACACCATCACCGTGATGCACAACGGCGCCTTCCTGGCGCAGGGCACGCCGCGGGAGATCGAATCGCATCCGGCCGTGATCGAGGCCTACCTGGGAGGAGGCAAGAGTGGCCAACGTCGCTGAACCCACGGGCGCCATCCGCCCGCTGCTGCAGGTGGACCGGCTCGCGGCCGGCTACGGCAAGATCCGCGCGCTGCACGGCATCGGCCTCACGGTGCACGAGGCCCGCATCGTCTGCGTGCTGGGTGCCAACGGGGCCGGCAAGACCACGCTGATGCGGGTGCTGTCGGGCCTGCTGCCGGTCATGGACGGCACGGTGCAGTTCGACGGCCAGTCCATCGCCAACGTGCCGGCCGAGACGCTGGTGCGCCGCGGCATCGTGCATGTGCCGCAGGGCCGCATGGTGTTCGCGCAGCTGAGCGTGCGCGAGAACCTGATGCTCGGCGGCTACACCCGCCCCGCCGGCGAGGTGCGCGACCACATCACGCATGTGCTGGACTACTTTCCTCGGCTCAAGGAGCGCATCGGCTCGCGCGCCGGCACCCTCTCGGGCGGCGAGCAGCAGATGCTGGCCATCGCCCGCGGCCTGCTGGCGCGGCCGCGGCTGCTGATGCTGGACGAGCCCTCGATGGGCGTGGCCCCCATCCTCAAGGACGCCATCTTCTCCACCCTGCGCGACATCCGCGACCGTGAGCGCCTGACGCTGCTGGTGGTGGAGCAGGACGCCGACATCGCCCTCGACATCTCGGACGAGGGCTATGTGATCGAGACCGGCCGCGTGGTCATGCAGGCCAGCGCGGCCGAACTGGCCGGCAACGAGGACGTCCGGCGCGCCTACCTCGGCGGCTGATGCCGCTTCCCTTGCGCTTCTTCCTTCCGCGACAAACCCACCCCAAGGAGACACAACCATGATGACGCTGCATTCCCGCCGCACCCTGATCGCCGCGGCCGCCTGTGCGCTGGCCGCCGCCGCGCTGCCGGCCGCCGCCTTCGAGAACAAGGACGAAGGCGTGCTGGAGAAGGAGATCGTGCTCGGCTCCTCGCAGCCGCTGTCCGGCACGCTGGCCTACATGGGCAAGGCGGTGGACGAGGGCATGCGCACCTACTTCGACATGGTCAACGAGAAGGGCGGCGTCAACGGCCGCAAGATCAAGCTGATCACCTACGACGACGAGCTCAAGCCCGCCAAGTCGGTGGCCAATGCCAAGCTGCTGATCGAGCGCGACAACGTGCTGGCCATGGTGGGCAACATCGGCCATGCCACCAACGTGAGCGCCTACGAGTACAGCTCGACCAAGAAGGTGCCCACCATCGGCGCGCTGTCCATCTCGGACCTGACCAGCACGCCGCCGCGCGAGCTGCTGTATGTGCTGCCCTCGCCGCAGTCCACAGAGACGGCCGCGTACATCGACTATGCCGTGGGCACGCTCAAGGCCAGGAAGGTGGCCATGCTCTACCAGAACGACGGCTGGGGCAAACCGGCCTACGACATCGCCGTCAAGCAGCTGGAGAAGCACGGCATGAAGCTGGTCGAGGCGCAGAGCTTCGAGCGCTTCGCCACCGACCTCACCTCGCAGGTCTTCAAGCTCAAGCAGGCTGAGCCCGATGTGGTCGTGGTCTATGCACTGGGCCAGGAGGCGGTGCAGTTCTTCCGCAGCGCCGAGAAGCTGGGCTGGAAGCCCACCGTCTTCGGTGCCGGCGGCCTGAACGATCCCAAGTTCGTGGAGCTGCTGGGCAAGACGCAATCCAAGCTCTACGTGGCCTCCTACTACGACGCCATCGAGGGCGACAACCCGGCGATCCAGTCCTTCTTCGCGCGCTACACCAAGACCTATCCCAAGTCGGCGCCGTCGTCGAACGCGCTGATGGGCTACTCGGCCGCGGCCGTCGCCGTGGAGGCGCTGCAACGCGCCGGCAACGAGCCCTCGCGCGCCAAGGTGGTGGCGGCGCTGGACGGCCTGAAGGACTTCGACCAGAAGATCGGACCCAAGATCACCTTCCAGCCGCTGAACGCCGGCCCCTATTCGCGCCGCGGCCAGACCGGCGTGGCGCTGATGGAACTCAAGGGCGACAAGTTCGCGCCCTTGGGCGGCTACATCGATCCGGTGAAGAGATAAGCACCCCCCATGCCGCTTCGCGGCTCCCCCCTCTCATGCGCCTTCGGCTTGGAGGGGGGCGCACCCAGAGGCCTGGCAAAGCCAGTTCCTCGGGTGCCCTGGCATGCCCTGCTCCGCGGCCACTCGATCATCCGAACAACGCTCGACAAGGAATTCTCCGTGCCCACTCTGCGCCAGACCCTTCGCCAACGCATCACCGACGGCCCCACCTTCTGGATGGCCGGCGTGCAGGACGCTCTGTCGGCCCTGCTCGTGGACCAGTCGGACTTCGACGGCATCTTCACCACCGGCTTCGGCATCTCGGCCTCGCTGCTGGGCCAGCCGGACATGGAGGTCTACACCCTCACCGAGAACGTGGCGGTGGTCAACCGCATCGCCAACGTGGTGAAGAAGCCCATCTTCGCGGACGCCGACACCGGCTACGGCAGCGTGATCAACGTGGCCCGCACCGTGCGCGAGTTCGAGAAGGCAGGCGTGGCCGCCATCTCCATCGAGGACCAGATCAGCCCCAAGCGCTGCCCCGCCGCCGCCTCGGTGATGCCGGTGGTGCCGGTCAAGGATGCGGTGGCGCGCATCCGCGCCGCGGTCGACGCGCGGCAGGATCCGGACTTCCTGATCGTGGCGCGCACCGATGTGCTCGACCCGGCCGAGGCCATGGACCGCGCCGCGCGCTATGCCGAGGCGGGCGCCGACCTCATCCAGCCGATCTCGCGCACCTTCAAAAGCTACGAGGACCTGGTGAAGCTGCGCGAGGTGTCGGGCCGCCGCCTGTCGCTGCAGCTGATGCAGGGCCTGTGGATGGAGAAGCTCTCGCGCGAGCAGGTCGAGTCGGTGGCGGCCTTCGCCACCTATCCGATCGTCACGCTGATGAGCACGGTGCATGCGCTGCAGGCCAACCTGGCCACGCTGGCCGCGCGCCGCAGCGGCGAGGTGGACGGCCTGCCGGCCGGCCAGGTGCCCATGGCCGAATTCAAGCGCGTGATCGGCTGGGAGGCGATGGAGGCGCGGCAGGCGCACTACGAGCAGGCGGATTGATTAGAGCGCGACCTGCCGGCGTGGCGCGCATGCCGCTGTGCACGGGCCGGCGACTCAGAAGCCTTCCAGCACGACCTTGCCCCGCGCCTGGCCGCTTTCGACGAAGGCATGCGCGCGGCGAAGGTTGGCCGCATCGATGCGGCCGTAGTGCTCGCCCAGGGTGGTGCGCAGGCGCCCCGTATCGACCAGCTGCGCCACCTCGGCCAGCAATGCGCCCTGCTCGGCCATGTCGGGCGTCTCGAAGCGCGAGCGGGTGAACATCATCTCCCAGTGCAGCGAGATGGCCTTGGTCTTCAGCGGCATGGCGTCGAGCTGCGGCATGTCGTCGATCACGCCCAGGCGGCCCTGGGGCTTGAGTGCCTCGATCAGCTGCGCGTAGTGCTGGGCGGTCTGCGTCAGGCTGGCGACCAGGTCCACCGCCTCGATGCCGATGGCCTTCAGTTCGGCGGCGAGCGGCCGGCTGTGGTCGACCACCGCATGGGCACCCAGCGTCAGGCACCACTGGCGGGTCTCGGGCCGCGAGGCGGTGGCCACCACGCGCAACTGCGTCAGTTGGCGCGCGAGCTGGATCAGGATCGAGCCCACGCCGCCGGCCCCACCGGTGATGAGCAGCGTCTGCCCGGCGCCGCCGCCGCGCGGCACCTGCAGGCGGTCGAACAGCAGCTCCCAAGCCGTGATGGCCGTGAGTGGCAGGGCCGCGGCCTCGGCATCGCCGAGCGTGGCGGGCGCACGGGCGGCGATGCGCTCGTCCACCAGGTGCAGTTCGCTGTTGGCACCCGGCCGTGCGATGGAGCCGGCGTAATACACCCGGTCACCGGGCGCGAAGCCGGTGACGTCGCTGCCGACGGCATCGACCGTGCCGACGGCGTCCCAGCCGAGCACGCGGGCCTGGCCGGTCTCGGGCGCGGCGTTGCGGCGCACCTTGGTGTCGACGGGGTTCACCGAGATGGCGGCCACCCGCACGCGCAGGTCGCGCGGGCCGGGCTGCGGTTCGGGGAGATCGAGGTCGATCAGCGATTCCGGTTGTTCGATGGGCAGGTTCTGGCGGTAGCCGATGGCTTTCATGGGCGTTCTCCGAAGAAGGGACGTTGCGATGGCGTGACTCTAGGTTCTGCGTCCGGCATTGATAAGCCGCCCGCCAGTGGCATCATCTTCAAATGGGAATTGAAAATCTCGCCGACCTGCGGCTGGTGCAGGAAGCGGCACGCAGCGGCTCGCTGAGTGCCGCCGGCCGCACGCTGGGCCTGACGCCGGCGGCGGCCAGCGCGGCGCTCAAACGGGTCGAGTCGCAGCTGGGCGCGCGGCTCTTCGAGCGCTCGACGCGGGCCCTGCGGCTCACCGCCGAGGGCCAGACGCTGCTGGACTACGCCGGCCGCGCCTTCGAGCTGCTGGCCGAGGCCGAGGCGCAGGTGGCCGCAGGCCGCGGCGAGCTGGTCGGCACACTGCGGGTGGCGTCGCCTTCGGACCTCACGCGCCGCGTGCTGCTGCCCGCCTTCGACGAATTCCTGGCCCGGCATCCCGGCGTGCAACTGGCGCTGTCGGTGGGTGACCGGCCGCTGGACGTGATGCGCGACGAGGTGGACCTGGCCCTGCGCTATGGCCCGCTGGCCGATTCGCGGCTGGTGGCGCGCCCGCTGGCGCAGACCCGGCCCGTGCTCTGCGCCGCGCCCGCCTACCTGCAGCGGCGCGGCACACCTCGCCTGCCCCAGGACCTGGTGCAACACAACTGCCTGAGCTTCCACCGCGGTGGCCGACGCCAGCGCGAGTGGCGCTTCGGCCAGGGCGGCCAGTGGGTGGCGGTGCGCATCGATGGCGACCGCCATGCCGACGACGCCTCGCTGGCGCGCGAATGGGCGGTCGCCGGCGTGGGCATCACCTTCAAGTCCTACCTGGACGTGCGGGCCGACCTGGACAGCGGCGCCCTGGTGCGGCTGCTGCCCGACTGGGACACGGAGGCCTATCCGCTACATGCCCTGCTGCCCAGCAACCGCTTCGTGCCCGCGCGGGTGCGGGCGCTGGTGGACTTTCTGGCCGAATGGCTGGCGCAGTGGCTGGCCGACGATCCCGCTGGCATCGCCACCGCCGGGGGCGGCGCGGCGGCCGGAGCCGGCAGGGCGGCAGGCCGGCCTAACATCGCCGCATGACCGCCAAGCCCGCTATGCCGCCGACGCTCCCCCGCTTCTGGGCCGAACTCGGCACCCGCGACTTCGCCACGCTGGACCCGGCCACCACCGTGGCGGTGCTGCCGCTGGGCGCCACCGAGCAGCACGGCCCGCATCTGCCGCTGGGCGTGGACACCGTCATCGCCGACGGCATCGTGCAGGCCGCGCTGCCGCTGCTGCCGCCGGAACTGCCTGTGCTGTTCCTGCCCACCCTGCCCGTGGGCCTGAGTCCCGAACATGCCCGATTCGCCGGCACGCTCACCCTGTCGTCGGAGACGGTGCTGCGCCTGTGGAAGGAGATCGGCGCCGGTGTCGCCCGCGCGGGCGTGCGCAAGCTGGTGCTCTTCAATGCCCACGGCGGCCACACCGGCGCGATGGACATCGCCGCGCGCGAGCTGCGCGAGGCGCACGACCTGATCGTCTACAGCCTGAGCTGGTTCAACCTGCCGCTGACGGACGCCACCACCGGCCAGGCGCTGGTGCCGGACCGCTTCGATGTGCATGCGGGCGAGTTCGAGACGGCGTTGATGTTGGCGCTGGCGCCGCAGCAGGTGCGGCGCGAGGCAGTGAAGGACTTCCCATCCACCTCGCGCGCGCGGGCGTGGGAGTACGCCATCCTCGGCAACGGCCGCAGCGCCAAGCTGGGTTGGGCGATGCAGGACTACCACCCCGAAGGCGCTGCCGGCAATGCCGCGGCTGCCACCGAGGCGCAGGGCCGCGCGCTGCTCGACGCCGCGGCGCGGGGGCTGGCGCAGGCGTTGGAAGAGGTGTCGCGCCTGCCGCTGTCCACGCTGGGCGCCGATCCGCCGCGGCGCTGAGTCATCCGGGCGTCGGCCTATCGAGGGTCGCCGTCCCAGCCGATTTCCAAGCGGGACACCGCTGCCCAGCGGCTGCCTGTTCAGCCGGCGGCCACGGCCGGCGCGTCTCCCACCGGAATGCTGCCGTCGCCCCGCTCGTAGGTGCCGATCAGCAGGCCGCTGGCGACGGCGCGCGCCTGGATGGCCTCCACCAGCGCGTCGCGGCCCGGCGTATCGCCCAAGGCCTCGCCTTCGGCCAGGGCATAGAGCTGGAAGGCATAGCGGTGCGGCCCATGGCCCGGCGGCGGATCGGGGGGCAGCCAGGCGGCCTGCAGGTAGGAATTGCGGCCGGCATGCAGGCCCGAGCCCTCGTGGTCCGGGCTGGGCCAGGCGCCTTCGGCCAGGTGGCCGTCCTCGGGCGGCAGATCCACCGCGATGGCGTGCACCAGCGGATGCGGGGTGGGCGAATCGGCGTCTTCCACGATCAACACCAGCTCTGCCACGCCGGCCGGCACGCCGGTCCAGGCCAGCGGCGGGGAGAGCCCCTCGCCATCGGCGGTGTAGCGCTGCGGAATCGGCGCATGGTCCCCGAAGGCCAGGCTGGTCAGCTGCAGCGTGCCGTGGCCCGCGCGCAGGCCCACCGTGTTGAAGACGATGTCGTCCAGGCCGGCGCGTACGCCGGCCAGCGCCTGGCCGATGGCCCCAGGAAGTTTTTCGAGCATGGCGCCAAGGTAGGCGCAACTGGCCCACACGGATGTAGGACTTCGAGCGACACGCGCCGCCGGACGCCCTCCCTAAATTGCGACGGTTGTGCTGTCCCGAGCGACGCACGGTCGCGTTGGTTTTTCGTTGTCCGGTTTTCCTGCCTTCATGTCCTGCTGCCCTGCCGTGTGTGTCGTCGATCCCGTGGCGGTGGCCACACGCTGAGCCATGGAGCGCCGCGTTCTCATCCATGCGCCGGAGGCGGCGGACGCCGACATGCTGGCCCGCATCGCGCGCGGCCTGGGGCTCAACGCCGTGGCCTGTCCTTCGCTGGCGGTGCTCATGACGCATCTGCAGGAAGGCGCTGCCGCCGCCCTGCTCACCGGCCCTTCCCTGTCCCTGCTGCCCGAAGCGACGCTGCAAACTTGGCTGTCGGCCCAGCCGGCATGGTCGGACTTTCCCTTCGTCGTGCTGATGAGTCAGGACGGCCACACGCCCGAGGCGATGGCACGGCTGCGTGAGCTCGGCAATGTCGTGGTGGTCGACCATCCCGCCTGCGACGAGACGCTGACGCGCGCGGTCCACGCCGCCGTTCGACAGCGCCACCGCCAGTACACGATGCGCCAGCAGATCGAACAGCTGGAGGCGGCCCGCGCCGAGGTGCAGCGCCTGAACACGGGGCTGGAGGCGCGCATTGCCGAGCGCACGCGCGAGCTGGCCGGCGCCAACGACCGGCTGATGGCCGAGATCGGCGAGCGCGAGCGCGCGCAGGCCGCCCTGCTGCAGGCGCAGAAGATGGAAGCCGTGGGCCGGCTCACCGGCGGCATCGCCCATGACTTCAACAACCTGCTGCACGTGGTGCAGATGAACCTGGACCTGCTGGGCCGCATCTCCAAGGAGGCCAAGGTG
Source organism: Pseudacidovorax sp. 1753 (assembly GCF_040544975.1). Lineage (NCBI taxonomy): Bacteria > Pseudomonadati > Pseudomonadota > Betaproteobacteria > Burkholderiales > Comamonadaceae > Pseudacidovorax > Pseudacidovorax sp. 1753. Next base: position 65,909 of record NZ_JBEPKY010000027.1, read on the forward strand.
CAGGAGATCAGCGGCCGTGCCCGCGGCGCCGTGGCCAAGGGTGCGCGCCTGACCAGTCAGTTGCTGTCCTTCTCGCGCAAGCAGTCGCTGCTGCCGCGGCTGTCGGACGTGAATGCGCTGATCGAGGGCATGCGCGAGCTGATCGCCGTCTCGGTCGGCTCGGCCGTCCGGGTGGAGCTGGCGCTCGACACGGCACCCTGCTGGGCCGTGCTGGACGCCAGCCAGCTGGAAATGGCGCTGATCAACCTGGCCGTCAATGCGCGCGAGGCCATGACGGCCGGCGGCGTGCTCGCGGTGCGCACCGGGCATGTGCAGCGCGAGGCTGCGGGCGGCCTGCCCGCCGGCGACTATGTGGCCGTGCAGGTGCAGGACACCGGCGCCGGCATCCCGGCCGGCGTGCTGGGCCAGGTCTTCGATCCCTTCTTCACCACCAAGCCCCTGGGCAGCGGGAGCGGACTGGGCCTGAGCCAGGTGTATGGCTTCGCCCGGCAGTCGGGCGGCGAAGCCGCCATCGACAGCGTGGAAGGCCACGGCACCCGGGTGGACCTGCTCTTTCCCGCCGCGGCCGTCCCGGCCGCCGACGCGCCGCCGCCGCCCGAGGCCGAGGTCCAGGCCCTGGCCGCCGGCCGCTCGGTGCTCGTGGTCGAGGACGACGCCGAGGTCCGCCGCGTCATCGCCGACAGCCTGTCCCTGCTGGGCTGCCGGGTCACGCAGGCGGCCGACGGGCGCCAGGGGCTGGAGGTGCTGGGCGCCCAGCCCAGGCCCGACCTGATGGTGGTGGACTACGCCATGCCGGGCATGACCGGCGCCGAGTTCATCGTGCATGCGCGCGAACGCGTGGGCGCCGTGCCCGTGGTGCTGGCCACCGGCTATGCGGACATGGCGCAGGTGGGGCGTGTGCTGGGCACGCAGTCCATCCTCATCAAGCCCTTCGAGATCTCTGCGCTCGCGGCCTGCGTGGCCCGGGCGTTGGCGCCCGCAGCGGCGGGCGGCAATCCCGGTAAGCTGCACTGAGCCACCCGTTTCCCTTCCTTCCTTTCCAACCCCTTCAAGGAGATCACCATGGGCATCATCGGCACCATCCTCATCGGCTTCATCGTCGGCCTCGTGGCGCGCGCCATCAAGCCGGGCGACGACTCGGCGGGCTTCATCGTCACCACGCTGATCGGCATCGTGGGCTCCTTCATCGCCACCTACCTGGGCCAGGCGATGGGCTGGTACACGGTGGGGCAGCCGGCCGGCTTCATCGCCTCGGTCATCGGTGCCGTCGTCCTGCTGTTCGTCTGGGGCATGGTGGCCGGCCGCCGCCGCTGAAACCATGACCGACACCGCATGCGTGGTGATGACCACGGCCGGCACCGAGGAAGAGGCCGAGGACCTGGCCGGCGCGATGGTCGAGGCGGGCCTGGCGGCCTGCGTGCAGATCCAGCGGGTGCGCAGCGTCTACCGCTGGGAAGGCGAGACCCGCCGCGAGCCCGAGTGGCTGCTGATCTGCAAGACGCGCGCGGGCCGCTTCGAGGCACTGCAGGCGCTGATCCAGGAGCGGCACAGCTATGCCGTGCCCGAGGTGGTGCAGTTGCCCATCACGGCCGGCTCGCCGGCCTATCTGCGCTGGCTGGCCGAGGCCACGGCCGAGCCGCCGGCGTCAGCCTGACTTCCGTACCCATCAGGGCGCGGCAAAGGCGCGCCCAACTGCTCATGCGTACGTGACCCAGTCGTCGTAGGCAGGTCCATCCAGATGCGGCAGCGTGTTGTAGGTCACCAGCATGTGCCGCTTGGGCGTGAATGCGAATTCGGTGACCGCCGTGTTGCGGATGCGCAGGTTCAGCTCGATGGTGGTCTCGGGCGAGGTGCCCAGCACATGGCCCACCGCCGTCGAGATCGGCCCGCCGCTGCTCACCACCAGCACCTTCGCGCCATGGTGGCGGTCGCGCACATGGTCCAGCGCGGTCGTCACGCCCGCCAGGAAGTCCACATAGCTCGGCATGCCCACGGGCGCCGCCTGCCCGCTCATCCAGGCCGACAGGCCCTGGCGCAGCAGGCGGAAGTGGGCCTTGTACAGCTCGGGCGTGTCGGCCTTGGGCAGCTTCTCCGGATGGATCGTGGCGACCACCGCCTCGCTGTCGTATTCGTTCAGGCCCGGCCAGGACAGCACGTCCTGCGGCGGCAGCTGCATGCCGCGGGCGATGCCTTCCCAGGTCTCGCGGTGGCGGCGCAGGGTGCCGGTGATGACGGCGTCGAAAGTCATTCCGCGCTCGCGCCAGTACTCGCCCAGCCGCTCGGCCTGCCTGTGGCCGAGTTCGCTGAGGCGGTCGTAGTCGTCGGAGCCGAAGGAGGCCTGGCCGTGGCGCACGAGGTAGAGCGTTCCCATGGCGGGCGATTGTCCAAAGCGGGCGGGCGGCGCTTGTCGCGCGTGGGACGGTATGCGCGGTGGCCGTCGCTTGGGTGACCCGTCTTGGTCCCTCCCGCCTGCGGGAGAGGGGACGCAATCCTCAGCCCGTTGCGACGCCCGCGGCGAGCACCTCGGCAAAAAGCGGCGCATCCACATTGCCGCCGGTCAGGGCGAGTCCGATGCGCTTGCCCGCCCAGCGGCCGCGCTGCTGCAAGGCCGCCGCCAGCGCCGCGGCACCGGCGCCTTCGGCCACGTTGTGCGTGGCGGTGTAGAGCAGGCGCATCGCGCCAGCCACCTCGTCGTCGGTGACGGCCACCACGTCCTCGGCCTGCGCGCGCACGACGGCCACCGACTCGGCCACCGGCGTGCGGCAGGCCATGCCGTCGGCGATGCGCGTGGTGGCGGGCGACTCCACCAGCGTGCCGCTGCGCCAGGACTGCAGGCAGGCATCCGCATGCGCCGACACCACGCCCACCAGCCGCGTGGACACGCCGCAGTGGGCCCGTGCCGCCGCGGCACCGGCGAAGCCCGAGCCCAGCCCGATCGGCACGAAGAGCACGTCCGGCGCGCCGCCGGCCGCCTTCGTCGCCTCGAAGAATTCCACGTAGGCCGTGGCCACGCCGCGCACCAGGTCGCGGTGGAAGGAGGGGATGCGGTGCAGCCCGTGCTGCGCCGCCAGCGCGGCCGCATGGTCGGCGGCGGCCTGGAAGTCGTCGCCGTGCTCGACCAGCTCCACGCCCAGGGCGCGCATGGCGGCGTTCTTCTCGACCGAGTTGCCGTGCGGCACCACGATGGTGGCCTGCAGGCCGTGGCGCCGGGCCGCGAAGCCGACCGACTGGCCATGGTTGCCGCGCGTGGCGCTGATCACATGCCGTACCGCGGGCTGGGTGCGGCGCAGTTCCTCGAAATAGGTCAGCCCGCCGCGCACCTTGAAGGCGCCCACGGGCGTGTGGTTCTCGTGCTTGATCCAGGTCTCGGTGCCCAGCGCCTGCTCGATCAGCGGCCAGCGGTACTGCGGCGTGGGAGGCAGGGCGCTGCGCACGGTGGCCAGTGCGGCCGCGATGTCGTCGGGCGTGAAGCGCATGGGGGATCCTCGAAGGTGCGGGCGAACAGGCCGGAGCAGAAGGCAGTCGGGCGCCCGGAAGGTGCGGATGAGGCCGGTGCGGGCTGGGGTCAGAGCAGCACCTGGCCCTCGATGCAGTCGGCCACGTCGCCGCCGATCCAGATCTGGCCCGAGGCGTCCTGCGCCACATGCACCCGGCCGTCACGGCCCAGGCACTGGCCCTGGCCGGCGACGTAGCGCGTCGGCATCAGGCTATCGGCGATGAGCCACTGCGCCAGGCTGGCGTTGAGGCTGCCGGTCACCGGGTCTTCCTCCACGCCGATGGGGGCGGCGAAGCCGCGCACCTCCAGATCGACCGACGGCGCGGCCACTGCTGCGGCGGCCGCCGTGCTGCTGCGCGCCCCGAAGGCGCGGGCCTCGCGGTTGGCGCGGCCGATGAGCGGTGGTGCGCCGGCATCCTGGGCGTCCGTGCGTGCCGCCACGCCCACCTTCTGGCCCAGCGCCTTGAGCGCCGCGTGATCCGGCCGCAGCGCCAGCACCGTCTCGGGGCTGTCCAGCAGCAGACCGAGCCAGACCGGCCCATTGTTGAGGCACTGCGCCGCCTCGATCTGCGAGGCCTTCAGGCCCAGGGCCGCGGCCACCTTGGACAGCAGCATGGGGCTGGGCGCGCTGCGCTGCAGCGGCGGCGCGGCGAAGGCCAGGCGTTCGCCCTCGACGCGGATCGGCACCAGGCCGATGGCGCATTCCTGCACGATGCCACCGGCCCGCCGTGGCCGGCCGCCGTGGGCCAGCCAGGCGCGGCAGGTGCCCAGGGTGGGGTGGCCGGCGAAGGGCAACTCGCCGCCGGGCGTGAAGATGCGCACCCGGTAGTCCGCACCGCCGGCGGCGCCTTCGGCGGTGGGCGGCAGCACGAAGGTGGTTTCCGACAGGTTGGTCCAGCGCGCGAAGCGCTGCATGGCCTCGTCGTCCAGGTCCTGGCCGTCCAGCACCACGGCGACCGGATTGCCGCGGGTGGGCGTGTCGGTGAAGACGTCGGGCTGGCGGAAGGGGCGGGTTCTCATGGCGGGACTCGGGAAGCGGAAATGAAGGAGGAAGCGGAGGGGGCGGCGCCGGGGCGCCTGCGGGCGCTGGTCGGGCGCCAGGTGTCGCGGGCGGGCCCGCGGCGGATCAGGCCAGCGCCAGATCCAGCACGCCGAGGGCGGCCGGCCGGGTGCGCAGCGCATCGAACCAGCGCTCCAAGTTCGGCCAGGCCGGGCGGCGGTACTCGGCCGGCGGCAGGCCGAACCAGCGATGCACTTCGCAGGCGACCGGGATGTCGGCCATGGTGAAGCGCTCGCCGGTCATGAAGTCGCGGCCGGCCAGGTGGGCATCCAGCATGGCCATCAGCGGCTCGGTCGCGGCGATGGAGGCGGCGACGGCCTGCACATCGCGCTCGGCGGCCGGCACGCGCACCAGTTGCACAAAGGCATCGCGGCCCGCGGGGTTGAGCGTGGTCTGCTGCCAGTCCATCCAGCGTTCGGCGTCGAAGCGCGCCTCCAGCGGCTCGGGATACATGAGTCCGTGCGAATGGCGGGCGCAGAGGTAGCGCACGATGACGTTGCTTTCCCACAGCACGAAGCGGGCGTCGCCCTCGCCGTCCTGCAGCAGCGGCACCAGCGCGTTGGGGTTCAGGGCCAGGTATTCGGGCGTGTGCACCAGGCCGTGGGCGCCGCCGGCCTCGGTGCGCTGGAAGTCCAGGCCGAGTTCCTGCGCGCACCACACCACCTTGCGCACGTTGATCGAGCTGATGCGGCCCCAGAGATTGAGCATGGGTCGGTTTCCTTGTCGAAGCGGGTCAGGGGGTCATCATGCGGGCGGTGCCGCGCACGCGGATCGAAGCGCCCGGCGTCGGAGCGATATCCGCCTGCAGGCGGCAGAGCACGCCCATGTCCTCGCCCTGCGTGATGGCGATGGTGCCGCCATGGGGCCAGCCCCGGTCGCGCAGGTAGCCGCCCAGCGCGGCGGCAGCGGCGCCGGTGGCCGGGTCTTCGTAGACGCCACCGCCTGCGAAGGGATTGCGCACATGGAAGCGCTGGGGGCTTTCGGCATGCGCCAGCACGATCGTCGCCAGGCCTGCGCGCTGCATCAGTTCGCGCCCGGTCTCGAAGTCGTAGTGCATGGCGGCCAGCCGGGCCCGGTCCCGAAGGGCCAGCAGAAAGTGGTCGGCGCCGCCGTGGATCAGGGCCGGGGGAAGGCACGGGTCCAGGTCGGACTCGGCCAGGCCGAACAGCGCAAGGGCCTCGGCCTTCCAGGCGGCGTCCAGGGGCTGGCTGCGCGTGGGCGGCGACTGCAGCGCGGCCTGCATGAGGCCGTCCGCCGATGGGCGGTCGCGGCTTCCCTCCACCGTGATCCGCGCGGCGTTGAGCGTGAGCGCGAACGTCCCGTCGCCGTACGCTCGCGCCAGTGCGGCACCCAGGGCGATGGTGGCGTGGCCGCAGAAAGGCACTTCGGCCGCCGGAGAGAAGTAGCGCACCCGCCAGGCGCCGTCCGCCATCGGCGCGGCAAACGCGGTTTCGGAATAGCCGAGCGTGGTGGCGAGTTGCTGCATCTGCCCGTCGTCGGGCAGGCTGTCGCCGATCACGACGCCCGCCGGGTTGCCGCCGCGTGGGCCGTCGGAGAAGGCGGCGATGTGCTGGACATTCATGGTGTCTGGAGCTTGCAAGTGCGCGAGGCAAGCGCGATCAGGCCACGGCAGGGCGCGCCATCACCAGCAGCCGCAGCGCCAGGCCGAACATCACACTGGCCAGCAGCCGCTGGCGCAGGCGCGCGCTGCCTTCGCCTGCGGCCATGCGCCGCGCCACCAGGCCCGCGGCGCTGCCCAGCGACGTGTTGAAGGCCAGCGAGACGACCGCCATGACGGCGCCGAGCTGCACCATCTGCACGCCGACCGGCCCCCGGTCGGGATGCGCGAACTGCGGCAGGAAGACGACGAAGAAGAGCAGCGCCTTGGGATTCATCAGCGTATGGAAGAAGCCCATGCGCGCGATGTGCAGGCCGCGCCAGGGTCCGGCACCTTGTGCTGCTGCCGTACCGGAGCCGGCGCGCAGGGCCTGCACGCCCAGCCACACCAGGTAGGCCGCACCGGCCCAGCGCAGCAGGTCGAAGGCCGGGGCCCATGCAGCCATCAGCGCGGCCACGCCGCTGGCCGCGGCCAGCGCGAGCACCAGGTCGGCCAGGGCGATGCCAACGGCGCCCGCGAATGCGCCGCGCGGGCCGTGCGCCGCACCCTGCGCCAGGATGAAGGCCATGTTCGGCCCCGGCGAGGCCAGCAGCGCGAGCACGGCCAGCAGGAAGAGGCCCAGGGTGGTGGCGGCGATCATGGGTGCATCTCCGTTGATCAGGCGGGCGTCATGGCCGCCGGCAGGTAGGGCCCGACGGCGGCCATCGCGCGGGCCACGTAGTCCTCCTTCTCGCCGACGGGCGCGACGTAGTGCAGCGCGTCGCGGGCCGCGGCGATGCCTTCGCTGCGCGCAATCAGCCAGGCGGCCAGGTAGGGCGACGCCAGGCAGCCGCCGGCCGTGGCCACGTTGCCGTCGGCGAAGAAGGGCTGGTCGAGTACGCGCACGCCGGCTTCCTGGACCCAGGGCTTGGTCGTGAGGTCGGTGCAGGCGGGCACCGTGCCCAGCAGGCCCAGGCGCGCCAGCACCAGCGTGCCGGAGCACTGGGCGCCGATGAGCTGGCGCGCCGGGTCGAGCCGCAGCTGCGCCATCAGTGCCGCATCGGCCACCACCTCGCGCGTGCGGATGCCGCTGCCGACCAGCACGGCGTCGGCCTGGGCGGCTTCTTCCAGCGTGGCGGTGGCGTCGAGCGTGACGCCGTTCATCGACGTGACGCGCGCCGTCGGCGCGGCCAGCGTGACGCGCCAGCCGGGCCGCTTGATGCGGTTCAGCACGCCCAGCGCGATCAGCGAGTCGAGCTCGTTGAAACCGTCGAAGGTGAGGATGGCGATGTGCATGGTGCGGGCCTCGGCGACGGCGTCAGTGGGCGGCGGCCAGCTGCTGCTGCACCTGCGCCGCGGCGCGGTGGGCCAGCGCCTCGCGCACCGTCTCGGCCAGGGCGGCGATGGCGGTGGCGATCTGCTGCTCGGTGGCGGTCACGAAGGACAGGCGCAGCGTGCGCGGATCGGGCTCGCCGGCATAGAAGGGCGAGCCGGGCACGAAGGCCACGTTGCGCTCCACGGCCTGGGCCAGCAGCGCCGTCGCGTCGATGCCCTCGGGCATGCGCAGCCACAGGAACATGCCGCCCTTGGGCACGTTGAACTCGACGTCCAGGCCCTTCATCTCGCGCTGCAGGGCGCCCACCATGGCGTCGCGCTGGGCCTTGTAGAGCGCGCGGATCTTCGGCACATGCCGCTCCAGGAAGCCGCCCTGCATCACCGTGCTCACCATGCGCTGCGTGAAGATGGGTGTGTGCAGGTCCACTGCCTGCTTGGCCTGCAGCAGCTTGGGGTACAGCGCCTTGGGGGCCACCAGGAAGCCCAGCCGCAGGCCCGGCGCCAGCACCTTGGAGAAGGAGCCCAGATAGATGCAGCCCTCGGGGTTGCGCGCCGTGAGCGGCAGCGGCGGCGCTTCGTCGAACCACAGCTCGCCGTAGGGGTTGTCCTCGACGATGGGCAGGCCCGCGGCCTGGGCGGCGGCCGAGACGGCAGCGCGGCGCGCCTCGCTCATGGTGCGGCCGGTGGGGTTCTGGAAGTTGGGCAGCAGGTAGATGAAGCGTGCGTCCGCGGCCTTCCCGCTCAGGTCCTCGGGCAACACGCCTTCGGCATCGCTGGCCACGCTCACGGCCTGGGGCTCCATGGGGCTGAAGGCCTGCAGCGCGCCGAGATAGGTGGGCGTCTCCACCAGCACCTTGCTGCCGGGGTCGATCAGCACCTTGGCGATCAGGTCCAGGCCCTGCTGCGAACCGGTGGTGATCAGCACCTGGTCGGCATCCACGTCCCAGGGCAGCATGTCGGCCACGGCCTGGCGCAGCGGCGCGTAGCCCTCGCTGGCCGCGTACTGCAGGGCGCCCTGGCCGTCGGTGGCCAGCACCTCGGCGCAGGCGGCAGCGAATTCCGTGACCGGAAAGGTCTTGGGCGAGGGCAGGCCGCCGGCCAGGCTGATCACGTTGGGCCGCTCCGTCACCTTGAGGATCTCGCGGATGGCGGAGGGGTTCATCTTCTCGGCGCGGGCGGCGAGTTTCCAGTGGGTCATGGTGGGCTCCTTGTCGGTCGTTATTGGGCCGGGCCTCGGTGGACCCGGCAGGGTTTTGCAAGAGGGTCAGTCGGCGATCGCTCGCGCGGCGGCGGGCGGCTGGGCGAGCTTCTTGCCGAGCAGCACCGTCGCCACCACGGCGAGGGCGAAGCCCAGCGTCATGGCGTCGATGCGCTCGCCCAGGATGGGCACCGCCGCCAGGATGGAAAAGAAGGGCTGCAGCAACTGCGCCTGGCTCACGCGCAGCGCGCCACCCAGCGCGAGGCCACGGTACCAGGCGAAGAAGCCCGCCCACATCGAGAACACGCCCAGGTACACCAGGCCGCCCCAGGCGACCGGCGCCACCGGCGCGGTGGGCCACAGCACGAAGGTGGCGGGCAGCGTCACCGGCAGCGCCAGCACGCAGACCCAGCAGATCACGCGTTCCGCACCCAGGGCGGGCGTGACCTGCGCGCCATAGATGTAGCCGGCCGAGGCGGCCACCACGCCGCCCACGAGCAGCAGGTCGGCCGGGTCCAGGCCGAAGCCGCCCTGCGGTGAGGCGCGCAGCAGCGAGAAGACGATCACCAGCGCGCTGCCGGCCACCGCGCACAGCCAGAAGCCCCAGTGCGCCCGCTGGCGCAGCACCAGCGCGGCGATCACGGCCGTCACCAGCGGCAGCAGGGCCGTGACCACCGCCGCATGCCCGGCCGTGACCGTGCGCAGGGCCAGCGCCAGCAGCAGCGGATAGCCCAGGGCATTGCCCAGCGTGGCCAAGGCCAGCGGGCGCCAATGCCGGCGCTGCGGCAGCGGCGAGCGGGTGGCGAGCAGGAAGGCCGCCGACAGCAGCCCCGCCAGCGCCGCGCGGCCCAGGGTCACGAACCAGGGCGAGAGCTGCGGCGCCTCGGCCGTGCCCGTGGCCAGGCGGGTGGCCGGCAGCGTGATGCCGAACACGGCCACGCCCAGGATGCCGAGCCACAGGCCCAGGCGCTGGTCGCGGGCGTGCGTGCTCGTGCTCATGCCTTCACCATCCACGCCGCCGTCAGCACGAGCAGCAGCGCCATCGCGCGGTTGAACATCAGCAGTCGCCGACCCTGCGCCAGCCAGCCGCGCAGCAGCGCGCCGGCAGCCGCATAGGCCAGGTTGCTCGCGAGCGCGAAGAGGATCATCACGCCCGTCACGATGCCCGTGCGCACCATCGGCTGCGCCTGCCCGCTCACCCAGCCCGCCACGATGGCCAGGGCCAGCAGCCAGGCCTTGATGTTGACGAACTGCAGGCCCACGCCCTGCCAGAAACCCACCTGCAATTGCGCGGCCGAGGCCTGCGCCATCCGGTCTGCGCCCCACAGGCGCCAGGCCATCCACAGCAGGTAGGCAATGCCCGCGGCCTTGACAGCCACGCGCACCGCGGGCGCGGCGGTCACCAGCGCACCCAGGCCGGCCGCCGTCAGCAACAGCAAGAGGCTCCAGCCCACCGGCACCGCGCAGACGAAGCGCATGGCCCGCGGCAGGCCGCCATTGGCGGCCAGCGTGGTCGAGAGCGTGGTGTTGGGGCCCGGCGAGAAGCTCATCGCCGAGGCCAGCACCAGCAGCGCGGTGAATTCTTGCCAGGTCATGGAGGGCCACTCTACACTTTGGCGCCAGTACAGAAGCAATACAGTTTTGCGAACAATCAGGCCCATCTGTATTGGTGGGCGCACCAGCACACATGCTCACTCGCACCCACAGCCAGACCCTCACCGAGCAGTTGGCCGCGCTGTTTGCCGAGCGCATCCGCAACCGCCTGCTGGCGCCCGGCGCGCGGCTGCCGTCGGTGCGCGAATGTGCCCGCCAGCACAGCGTGAGCCCGCACACCGTGGTTGCCGCCTACGACCAGCTGCTGGCGCAGGGACTGGTGGAGGCCCGCCGCCAACGCGGCTTCTTCGTGCGGCAGGCCGAGGCGGCCGACCGCGCCGAGCCTGGGGCCCGCGCGGTGCCCGTCGCGCCCGTCGCCACCGTGCTGGCTGCAGCGCCTGCCGCCCCGGCCGACGCCAGCACCCTGATCCGCGGCATGTTCCACCGTCAGAGCGACAAGCCGCAGCCCGGCATGGGCGTTCTGCCGCCCGACTGGCTGGACAGCAGCTTCATGCCCGCCGCCGTGCGCCGGGTGACGGGCCCCGCGGCGTTGCGCGAGTTCTCGCTGCAGTACGGCGATCCGGCCGGCGACGCCACGCTGCGCGCCAGCCTGGCGCAGAAGCTGGCCGGCCTGCAGCTGCCGGTGACGCCGGCGCAGATCGTCAGCACCGTGGGCGCCACCCATGCGCTGGACATCGTCAGCCGCACCCTGCTGCGCGCCGGCGATCCGGTGATGGTCGAGGAGCCCGGCTGGGCGGTCGAATTCGCCCGGCTGGAGGCCCTGGGCATGCGCGTGCTGCCCGTGCCGCGCCGTGCCGACGGGCCCGACCTGGCCGTCATGCAGCGCTACTGCGAAGCCCATGCGCCCAAGCTCTTCGTCAGCGTCAGCGTGCTGCACAACCCCACCGGCCATTGCCTGTCGCCCGGCAGTGCCCACCGCGTGCTCCAGCTGGCGGCGCAGCACGACTTCCACATCGTCGAGGACGACACCTACGGCCACCTCGCGCCCGAGCATGCGACCCGGCTGGCCGTGCTCGACGGCCTGCAGCGCGTGATCTATGTGAGCGGCTTCGCCAAGGTGCTGGCGCCCAACTGGCGCATCGGCTTCCTGGCGGCCGCGCCGCCGCTGGTGGAGCGGCTGCTGGAGACCAAGCTGCTGGCCACGCTGACCACGCCGGCCCTGTTCGAGCGGGCGCTGGCCTGGTGCATCGACCAGGGCCAGCTGCGCCGCCATGTGGAGCGCATCCGCCTGCGCCTGGACGGCGCCCGCGGCCGCGCCGTCAAGCTGGCGCTGGCCCACGGCTGCACGCTGGCTTCGGAGCCGGCGGGCCTCTTCGGCTGGCTGGACACGGGCGTGGATACCGACACGCTCACCCAGCGCATGCTGGACCAGGGTTACCTGCTGGCGCCGGGCTCGCTGTTCCATGCGCGGCGCCAGCCCACCACGCTGATGCGCATCAACTTCGCCACCGCGCAGGACGCCAGCTTCTGGAAGGCCTTCGGCCGTACGCGCGACGCGATGCGCTAGTCAGTCCTCGGCGCTTGCGCTCCAGAAGGCCTGCTGGACGCCCGGGAGGGCCGACAGGGCTTGCGTGACCCGGTCGAGCGCCTCGGCCTCCACCGCCGTCGCATACAGCACCGCCTCGATCTCCGCATCGCCCTGGCCGAAGGGATGCTGATCGATTTCGCGCACCGGGTAGCTGGCGGCGGCCAGGCGCTCGACCAGTTCCTCGCGCATCTGCGCCTGAACCGGCCGTGCGCAGATCACGTAGACCGAATACGCGGCCTCGGTGATCTCCTCCACCACCGGCTGACGGTTGATGCGGTTGACCACCGGCCGCAGCAGCGTGTTGCTGGCCAGCACGAACAGGGCTGCGACGATGGCTTCGCCCAGCAGATCGGCACCGGCGCAGGCGCCTACTGCCGCCGAGCCCCACAGCGTGGCCGCCGTGTTGAGCCCGCTGATGTTGGCGCCTTCCTTCATGATCGCGCCCGCGCCCAGGAAGCCGATGCCCGAGACCACGTAGGCGACCACATGCACCGCGCCATCGCTGCCATGCAGCCGGTTGGCCATGTCCACGAACACCGCCGCGCCGACGGCCACCAGCGTGTTGGTGCGCAGTCCGGCCGTGCGCTGGCGGATCTGCCGCTCCAGCCCGATCATGCCGCCGAGCAGAAAGGCCGAGCCGATGCTCACGAGCGTGTCGAGCAGCGAAGGAAGGTTGAAGTTCTGGAGGGCTTGCATGGGGAGGACGCGGCGCGTGGGCGCGCATCATCCACCATCCCTGTGACGGCGGCGCTCAGCCGCCGAGCGCCACCTGCCGGATCGCCCGCCCCACCGATTCCAGCACCGACCCGGCCTGCTTCTGCTCGTCCAGGTCGGCCGTGCAGGCCACGATCACCAGCGCCTTCTGCAGGTCGTCCGGGTCGAGCACGCCGGCATGGCAGGCCCGGCGGTGCTGGGTGCCGGTCTTGTGGATGAAGGCATGGTCGCGCGGCAGGCCGGCCTGCAGCCGGTAGCCGGTGTAGATGTCGTGCTTCATCGCCTTGTAGAGCAGCGCCCGCGGCGGCCCCTCGGGCAGCACCTGGCCGCGCACCAGCCGCTCCAGCATGGCGCCATAGGCGATCAGCGTGGTGGTGTTCAGGTCGCGGCGGTAGTAGCGCTCGTAGGCCTCGTCCATGCCGGTGGTGGCGAGGTCGGTGCGCTTCACGTCGACGGCGCGGCGGATGGCCTCCACACGCGCTGGCCCGTTGCGGGCCGAGGCGATGCGCACCAGCGTGCGGTTGTCCAGGTCGCGCGCCTTCGGGTGCACCTCGGCATACACGTCGCGCCGCACCTGCGCGAAGGTGGTCAGCGTGACGTTGGGCGTGCCCATGGCCTGGCGCGTGCCGTCGTTGAGCGTCTGCACGGTCACGGTGCGGATCAGCATGTTGGCGGCCGTGTTGTCGCTTTCCAGCAGCATGCGTTCGATCAGCGTGCGCAGGCTGTAGCGGGTGCCGGTCTCGTTCCAGACGATGTTGCCCACGTCGATGCGGTCGCCGTCTTCCAGCGCCAGTTCGTCGTCCAGCGAGCGGCGGCCGTCCTGCACCTGACGCAGCACGGCCAGTGCGACCGGCACCTTGGCCATGGAAGCCAGGTACCAGCGCTGGTCGGCACCATGGTTCACCTCGCTGCCGTCCGACAGGCGCTTGACATACACGCCCAGGCGCCCGGGGGTCTGCTGGTCGATGCGCGCGATGCGCTTGGCCAGGCGCTGCTGCCAGGCGCCGTCTTCGGCGGCCTCAGCGCGCCAGGCCGGCAGCAGCAGCGCCGTGGCGATCGTCAGGCATGAAAGCAGGGCAGGTGGGCGCATCGGGGGTTCCTTGCGTGAGCAATCCGGATCGGCACAGGGCGGAGGCAGTCTGGGCCAGCAGGTGTTCGGCACGGCCGAGGCTGGGTGCGTCGCGCACGCAGGCCACCAGCACCACCGGGTGTCGCGCCTCGGTGCCGGGCATGCGCACCAGGCCGGCATCGCAGATGCGGCGGCGCTGGGTGCCGGTCTTGTGGGCGAAGCGCGCCTGTGGCGGCAGCCCGGCGCGCAGTCGCTGCGGGCCGGTGGCGACGTCTTCCATCAGCTTGAGCAGCGTCTGCGTGGCTTCTGCGCCCAGGGCACGGCCTTCGGTCAGGGCGACGAGGATCTGGGCATAGGCATCCAGCCGGCCGCTGTTGAGGCCCTCGGCGTAGTACGCGTCGTAGGCGGCATCGAGGGAGCCGGCCTTGAGCTGACCGGGGGACAGGGCCAGCAGTTCGGCGAGCTGGCGGCGCCGCGCCGCGTCGCTGCCGGCGCGGTGCAGGGTCAGCAGGTCGTTGCCCGACAGGTGGCTGGCCGCGGGCGTGAGCTGGCCATAGACCTGGCGCCGCACCTCGGCCAGCGGCGTGATGCGTGCAATGCCACGCGGCGCCAGCGTCTGCGCCACGCCGTTCACGGACTGCAGGCCGACCAGGTCGATCAGCATGTCGGTGGCCGTGTTGTCGCTGTAGATGATCATCTGGCCCATGAGCCAGCGCACGCTGAGCGCGCTGCCCAGCGGCTGGCGCAGCGTGGCGCCCGCGCCGTCCACGCGGTCTCCGGCGCGGAAGGTGACGGTGGTGTCCAGCGAGATCTCGCCGCGCTCGACCGCCTGCAGCACGGCGATGGCCACCGGCACCTTGACCATGGAGGCCAGGTACCAGCGCTCGTCCGCCCGGTGGCCGAAGGACTGGCCGCTGCCCAGGTCCAGCACGTACACGCCGATGCCGGTCTGTGGCCCTCCGTCCAGTTGCTGCATGGCGCTGGCCATGCGGGCCCGCCAGTCCGCGCCCGTGCTCGACGTCGGAGGCAGTGCCGGCACGACCGACGGCACCGGCGTCACGTGGGACGGCGTGCCGGGCACGGTGACGGGCGCCGGCGCGAGCGGCTGCACCTGGGCGGTCGCGGCTGCACACAGCGAAAGCAAAAAGGCCGGAGCACCGGGCAGGCGCATGAGGCGGCACAGGCGATGGAGGACGGAAGGGCGCATCGGGTCGTCGGGTTGCGCGAAGGTTGCGGTGGGAAGTCGGTGGCGGAAGTCGGAAGCCGAAATGCGTTGGCAAGGGTGGTCTGCGTGGCGAGCGAGCTGGTCGACCCGCGCCGGAAAGGGGGGCCTGGCCCGCCGCGCCGACTGGACGGGCGCGGGCATTGGCGACAGGTCACAACATCGAGTCGGGCGCGAGGGGGCCGATCAGCCACAGCAAGGCGCGCAGGCTTGCGCTGGTGTCGGGCTCCGTGTGGGCATCCTGCAGGCCGCTGCCGGCCGGCGCCCGCCAGACGAGTGCGCCGCCGGCCGACGGATCGCGTTCCACCTTCCAGGCGCCTTCCTTGAGGCTCTTCTCGACGATGGACGCGGCCTCGGCGGACAGCTCGGGGCTGCGTATCACCAGCGCGATCTCGGTGTTCTGCTTCTGCGATCGCAGGTCGAGGTTCATCGAGCCGATGGCCAGCAGTCGGCCGTCGCGCACGATGAACTTGGAATGCAGCATGGCCTTGGATTCGCCCATGCCGCCCGTCACGCCGCTGCCCGTGCCCAGCGCCTGGCGCAGGCCGGCCTGGTCGGCGCGCATCTCGTAGAGCTCCACGCCCATGTCCAGCAGGTCGGTGCGGTGGCGCGCATAGCCCACATGGGCCACCGGCGCATCGTTGGACGCCAGCGAGTTGGTCAGCACGCGGATGCGCACGCCCCGCTCGCGGGCCTTGGCGAAGGCGTTGCGGATCTCCTTGCCCGGCACGAAGTAGGGCGAGACGATGACCAGGTCCTGCCTGGCCTGGGCGATCAGGGGCAGCACGCCCTCGACCACCGTCTCGCCTGCCGGCATCTCGCCGTGCGGCGCGTCGGGCTTGGCCGGCGCGGGGCCTTCCTTGGCCTGCTCGTCGGCAGGGATCTTGCCGGGCCGGTCGACCAGCAGCAGCGCGGGCGCCCACGTGAACTTCACTGTCTTCAGGTCCATGGGCTGTTCGTCCCAGCCTGGGCGCTGGGCAGCCTTGCTGTCGCCGAAGGCGGCAGCGCTTTGCGCATCCGGGCGCGGCTCTCCGTCGGGCGGGGAGGGCGCACCTTGCGCGCCCCCGCTGGCGCCCGAGCGCCCGCTTTCGGCGGCCTTCTCGCGGATGCGGTCCATCTCCTTGCGGTCCACCAGCGACTCGACGGGATAGGCGCGCTCGTCGTTCCAGTACTGGTCGAAGCTCTTGGACATCTGCTGCACGATGGGGCCGGCGGCCAGCACGTCCAGGTCGACGAAGTTGCCGGCGTCGCCGCCCAGGCCGAAGTAGGCATCGCCCAGGTTGCGCCCGCCGGTGATGCCCAGCGTGTTGTCCGCGATGAAGAGCTTGTTGTGCATGCGCTGCTGGATGCGGCCTATGTCGCCCAAGGAGACGACGACGCGGCCGATGGACGAGGCGCGTGCGCCGGCGAGCGGGTTGAACAGCCGGATCTGCACATTGGGCGTGTCGGCCAGGCCCAGCACCAGCGCATTGCGGCCGGCGCTGTGGAAGTCGTCGATCAGGATGCGCACCCGCACGCCGCGCCGGGCGGCGTCCTGCACGGCACGCATCAGGCGACCGGTGCTGGCGTCGGCGTGGATCGCGTAGTACTGCAGGTCCAGACTGCGCTGGGCCTGCTCGGCGAGGGCGAGCCGGCTGGAATAGGCGGCCTGCGGGCCGTCGATGAGCATGAAGCCGGAGGTGGTGCGCGGCGCGGCGACAGAGGCGGCCGGCTTGTCCGACCCGTTCTGCTGGATGAACGCGGCGAGCGGGCCGTCCGTCGCCGGTGGCAGGGCCTGCGACACGGGCCGGTTCACGTTCTCCGGCAGGCTGGTGCAGCCCCCCACGGTGGCGCCCAGCAGGGCGGCCGCAGCGAGCAGGGCGGCACCGGCGCCGCGGCGCAATGTCCGGCGACGGAGGGTCAATGAAGGTGGCATTGCACGGGGCTGGCAGGCATGGTGCCCGCGGTATAGCCCGGGGTGGTGCGTCGCCGTGTCGGACAAGGGGGCGCTTCGCGCGACGGAAGGCGCCTTTTTCTGAGGCGCTTTGCGCAACGTGGCGGGACGTGCTCTCGCCGCTTCTGGCGCCCTGGGCGCGGCCTCCGGCGCTCAGCGGGCCTCGAGCACTTCCCAGCGCTCCAGCGCTTCCAGCAGTTCTTCCTCGATCTGCGCGAAGCGTTGCGCCAACTGGGCGCCCCGGCCGGGGTCGGTGCCGTAGATGGCGCCGCCGCCGCGTTCGAGTTCGGTCTGCACCGTCTTCTGCTCGGCTTCCAGGGCCGCAATGCGCGCGGGCAGCGCGTCGAGTTCGCGCTGCTCCTTGTAGCTGAGCTTGCGGCGCGGGGCGGCAGTGGTGGCGTCGGCGACAGGCGGCGTTGCCGTGGCTGGCGCCGCCGCGGGGGAGCTCGACGTTGTCGTGGCGGCCGATGCGGCCGCGATTTCGCGCGCGCGCCGCGACTGGATCAGCCAATCCTGCACGCCACCTTCGTACTCACGCCAGCGGCCATCGCCCTCCGCGGCGATGGTGCTCGTCACCACGTTGTCCAGGAAGGCGCGGTCATGGCTCACCAGAAAGACGGTGCCTTCATAGTCCTGCAGCAGCTCTTCGAGCAGTTCGAGGGTGTCGATGTCCAGGTCGTTGGTCGGCTCGTCCAGCACGAGCACGTTGGCGGGCCGCGCGAACAGGCGCGCCAGGAGCAACCGATTGCGCTCGCCGCCGCTCAGCGAGCGCACGGGGGACTGCGAGCGGGCCGGGGAGAAGAGAAAGTCCGACAGGTAGCTCTTGACGTGCTTGCGCTGCTTGCCGATCTCGATCCATTCGCTGCCGGGGCTGATGAAGTCCTCCAGCGTCGCGTCCAGGTCCAGTGCGTCGCGCATCTGGTCGAAATAGGCGACCTCCAGATTGGCGCCCTGGCGCAGGCGGCCCGCGTCGGGCGCGATCTCGCCCAGGATCAGCTTGAGCAGCGTGGTCTTGCCGGCGCCGTTGGGGCCGATGAGCCCGACCTTGTCGCCGCGCAGGATGGTGGCGGAGAAGTCGCGCACCACGGTGCGCTCGCCGTAGCGCTTGGTCACCTCGGTGAGCTCGGCCACGATCTTGCCGCTGGGCAGGCCGCTGGCCACATCCATCTTGACGCGCCCCAGCGCCTCGCGCCGACTGGCACGGCGGCTGCGCAGCGTCTCCAGTCGGCCGATGCGGCTCTGGCTGCGCGTGCGGCGGGCTTCGACGCCTTTGCGGATCCACACCTCTTCCTGCGCAAGAAGCTTGTCGGCCTTGGCGTTGATCACGGCTTCCTGGGCGAGCTGCTCTTCCTTCTGTACCTGGTAGCGCGCGAAGTTGCCTGGGTAGCTGCGCAACTGGCCGCGGTCCAGCTCGACGATGCGCGTGGCCACTGCGTCGAGGAAGGCGCGGTCGTGGGTGATGGTGACCACGCTGCCCTTGAAGGCGAGCAGCAGCTGTTCGAGCCACTCGATGGCTTCGAGGTCCAGGTGGTTGGTCGGCTCGTCGAGCAGCAGCACATCGGGCGCCGCCACCAGGGCCTGGGCCAGGGCGACGCGCTTGCGCATGCCGCCGGAGAGCGCGCCGATGCGCGCGTCCGGCGCGAGGTTCAGGCGGTGCAGGGTCTCGTCGACGCGCTGCTCCCAGTTCCAGCCCGCCTGCGCCTCGATCTGTGACTGCAGCGCGTCCAGGTCATCGCCCTCGCCGCCAGCCAGGTAGCGGGCGCGCAGTGCGACGATCTCTGCGAGTCCATCGCTGACGGAATCGAACACGCTGTGCCCTGCGTCGAGCACTGGCTCCTGGGCCACATATGCCACGCGCAGCCCCTGCTGCACCTGCATCGTGCCGTCGTCGGTCTTCTCCAGACCACCGAGGATCTTGAGCAGGGACGACTTGCCCGCGCCGTTGCGGCCGATCAGGCCGACGCGCTCCTGGGCCTGCAGCGAGAAATCGGCGTGGTCGAGAAGCGGCACATGGCCGAAGGCCAGCTGTGCGTCCAGTAAGGTGATAAGTGCCATTGGGCGCAGATTATCGAAGCGTGCCGTAGCGGTGCCCGGTGGCCGGGGCAGAAGGTGTCTCGGGCGCACGGAGTGGACTGAATGCAGAGCCCGCTCACCTTTGAGCTGCCGGAGGCGCTTTATCCATCCCTCGTGATTCTCTCCATACAGGTACCCAGTAGGCCGCCCACTTTGCGCGTTACGCAGGATGGCGCAGCGGCAGCTAGTGGCGACAGCGGGCAGCACGCCCACGAGACTGGGGCACCATGTGTTTTTCACTTGCCCTGCACGGCGGCGCCACGCGGGAGCAGGCGACGCACTCTGACGAAGAACGGGCCCGAAAAGAGGCTGTTCATCCCCCTGCTCACGTACGCACGGCCGGCGCGCAGCGCCGCGTCAGCTGCGTGGCGCGGGCATACGCGCAGGATGCCGAGCGCTGCGAGTGTGGGTCACTGGCTCGGCTGCCCCACCCCTCCGCCAACTAAGACTATCCAGAAAGAGCCTCCAAGCTCCGGGGCGAAGCTGAAGCCATCAGCCACGCACCGGGAATCCGAGGTGAGATGCGATTTCTTGTCAGACGGGGCTTGCATTTTTGTCAGCCAGCGCCGTATACTGGCGGGCTCGCTGACTGATACGCAGCCTTTGGTTGCTGAGTTTGGCTGGTGAGGGGTTTGAGAGAGTGGCGGCGGCTTCTGAGTAAA
>NZ_JBEPKY010000028.1:0-85331 GCF_040544975.1 Pseudacidovorax sp. 1753
TAGTGCGGACTCCCGTGTGAAAGTAGGTCATCGTCAGGCTCTTACAGCCCTCAAAAAGCCCCTCAGCAATCGCTGCGGGGCTTTTTGTTTTGGGCCCGGTCATCACGCAGGGGCGAGCGAAAAGCGCAATTCGACCAGCAGCGACCGGCGTAATGCATCCAGCGGGTGAATCGTGCAATTACGGCTTCAAGTCACCGCTCCTCCACCTCCTTGGCCGGACAACCGAGAGTCCATCAACTCGCCGTCGATATCTTGATCCGAATCGCCGTGGTCTCCCAGCCGTGGGAGCGCAGATGCGCCAGCAGCATCGGCACCATCTGCCGCAGCTTCGCCGCCACCGCACTGCCTTTGACAAGCAGGCACCAACTGCCGTCCTCCAACGGCCCCGCCTGCAGCGTCGCGAACATCGCCGGTGGAACCAGCGGCTGGATGGCCTTGAGCCGCGCCTGGCTGGCTCGAACCCGTGACAGCAGCCCCGACAACGTGGGCGAATCCTCGGTGGCTTGAAGCAAGGTGATGGCGTGGGAACGTCGGGTCATGGACAGGCTCTAAAATGCCCTGTTCACCGGCCCCAGGGCTGGTGAGGCATGTCGCGGGATGGCGTGGCGGGTCTTCGCTTGGAAGGCTGGTCGGCGCCCCCAACTCGTCCACTATCTTAGGCTTTCCGACCCGCCGTTTCTCGAGGCAGCCTCGAAGCGCGCGCCGATATCGCATCCAATGGCCACGAACTTCCTCACCCGCCTATTCGGCAGCCGCAACGACCGCCTCCTGAAGCAGTATCGAAAGAACGCAGAGCGCGTGAACGCGCTGGAGCCACAGTTTGAGAAGCTCGACGACGATGCGCTGCGGGGCAAGACGCAGGAGTTCAAGGAGCGGCTCGCCAAGGGCGAGCTGCTGGACGATCTGCTGCCTGAGGCCTTCGCCACGGTGCGGGAGGCCTCGAAGCGCGTGATGAAGATGCGGCATTTCGACGTGCAGCTCATTGGTGGCATGGCCCTTCACCAGGGCAAGATCGCCGAGATGCGCACGGGCGAAGGCAAGACGCTTACCGCAACGCTGCCGGTCTACCTGAACGCGCTCACTGGCAAGGGCGTGCATGTGGTCACGGTGAACGACTATCTGGCCAGCCGCGATGCGACCTGGATGGGGCGCCTGTACAACTTCCTCGGACTGACGGTGGGCATCAACCTGCCCAACATGCCCAAGGAGGAGAAGCAGGCGGCGTATGGCTCGGACATCACCTACGGCACCAACAACGAGTACGGTTTCGACTACCTGCGCGACAACATGGTCTACGAGCCGACCGACCGTGTACAGCGGGGGCTCAACTACGCCATCGTCGACGAGGTGGACTCCATCCTGATCGATGAAGCGCGTACGCCGCTGATCATCAGTGGCCAGGCCGAAGACCACACGCAGATGTACCTGACCATCAACCAGGTCGCGCCTCTGCTGACCCGCCAGGAGGGCGAAGAGGATCCCCGCACTGGCGAGGGCATCACCAAGCCTGGCGACTTCACAGTCGACGAGAAGGCGCACCAGATCTTCCTGACCGAAGATGGCCACGAGAAGGCCGAGCAACTGCTGAGCCAGGCCGGCCTGCTTCCGGACGGCGCGTCGCTGTACGACCCGGCCAACATCACGCTGATGCACCATCTGAACGCCGCGCTGCGTGCACGGCACCTGTACCACCGTGACCAGCATTACGTGGTGCAGGAGGGCGAAGTGGTCATCGTCGACGAATTCACCGGCCGCCTGATGAGCGGCCGCCGCTGGAGCGACGGCCTGCACCAGGCCGTGGAAGCCAAGGAAGGCGTGGAGATCCAGGCCGAGAACCAGACGCTGGCCTCAATCACCTTCCAGAACTATTTCCGCCTGTACGGCAAGCTCGCGGGCATGACCGGCACGGCCGACACCGAGGCCTACGAGTTCCAGGAGATCTACGGGCTCGAGACGGTCATCATCCCGCCCAACCGGCCGAGCAAGCGCGACGACCAGCTCGACCGCGTCTACAAGACCACGCGCGAGAAGTACGAGGCGGCCATCGGCGACATCCGCGAATGCCACGAGCGCGGCCAGCCAGTGCTGGTGGGCACCTCGTCGATCGAGAACTCGGAAATCATCTCCGGGCTGCTCACGCAGGCAGGCCTGCCTCATCAGGTGCTCAACGCCAAGCAGCACGCCCGCGAGGCGGACATCATTGCCCAGGCCGGCCGGCCCAAGATGATCACCATCGCCACCAACATGGCAGGCCGCGGCACCGACATCGTGCTGGGCGGCAATGTGGAGAAGCTGGTCGAGGCCGTCGAGGCCGACGAATCGCTGGATGCCGCGACCAAGCAGGCGCGCATCGACGAACTGCGCGAAGGCTGGAAGGCGGAGCACGAGTTTGTGCGCTCGCTGGGCGGCCTGCGCATCATCGCCACCGAGCGCCACGAGTCCCGCCGAATCGACAACCAGCTGCGCGGCCGTTCGGGCCGCCAGGGTGATCCCGGCTCCTCTCGCTTCTACCTGAGCCTGGACGACCAGCTGATGCGCATCTTCGCGGGCGACCGCGTGCGCGCCATCATGGACCGCCTGAAGATGCCGGACGGCGAAGCGATCGAGGCCGGCATCGTGACGCGCAGCATCGAGAGCGCGCAGCGCAAGGTCGAGGCGCGCAACTTCGACGTCCGCAAGCAGCTGCTCGAATACGACGACGTGGCCAACGACCAGCGGAAGGTCATCTACCAGCAGCGCAACGAGATCCTGGACGCCACCGAACTCGGCGCCCAGATCGACGCGCTGCGCGAGGGCTGCTTCACCGACCTGGTCCGCCAGTACGTGCCGGCCGAGTCGGTGGAAGAGCAGTGGGACCTGCCGGGTCTGGAGCGTGCCCTGGCGGCGGACTGGGGCCTCGAACTGCCGCTGGTGCAGGAAGTCGAGGGCGCCGCTGCCATGACCGACGAGGACATCGTCGAGCGCGTGGTCAAGGCGGCCAACGAGGCCTACGAAGCCAAGGTCGTCCTCGTCGGCCGCGAGCAATTCACGCAGTTCGAGCGCATGGTGCTGCTGCAGGCCATGGACAGCAACTGGCGCGAGCATCTGTCCTCGCTCGACTACCTGCGCCAGGGCATCCACCTGCGCGGCTACGCGCAGAAGCAGCCCAAGCAGGAATACAAGCGCGAGGCCTTCGAGCTCTTCGGCCAACTGCTCGACACGGTCAAGAACGAAGTGACGCGGCAGCTGATGTTGGTGCGCATCCAGTCGGCCGAGCAGATCGAGCAGGCCGCCGACGATCTGGAAAGCCGCGCCGAGGCCATCTCCAACCTCACCTACACCGCGCCGACCGAGACGGGCGAACCAGAGGTGCGCAGCACTGCCGCGGCCAGCCCCACGGCAGCCGCAGCGGCCGTGGCCGCCGCCGTCGCTGCCGGCCGCGTGGGCCGCAACGATCCCTGCCCCTGCGGCAGCGGCAAGAAGTACAAGCAATGCCACGGCAAGCTGAGCTGATCGCCGGCTGAGCCTTCGCCTTTGCACCCCGGCGCCGGCCGTCATCGGCACGGCACCGGGGCGCCGCCCAATCTGCGTCCGAGATTTTTCAGGAAACCCCATGCCCGTGAACCTGACCGCCCCCGATCCCGCTCAACTGCACCCGGTGCCGGGTGTGCGTATCGGCGTCACCGAAGCCGGCGTGCGCAAGGCCAATCGCAAGGACCTGACCGTATTCCTGCTCGACGAGGGCAGTGCCGTGGGTGGCGTGTTCACGCAGAACCGCTTCTGCGCCGCTCCGGTGCAGGTCTGCCGCGAGCACTTGGCCGCGGGTTTCGGCGTCCGCGCGCTGGTGATCAACACCGGCAATGCCAACGCCGGCACCGGCGAGGATGGCCTGGTGCGTGCGCGCTCCACCTGCATCGCCCTGGCCCGCCTGCTGGAGGTGGCGCCTGAGCAGATCCTGCCCTTTTCCACCGGCGTGATCATGGAGACGCTCCCCAACGACCGCATCGCCGCAGGCTTGCCCGCCGCGCTGGACGACGCATCGGAGGCGCACTGGGGCCGCGCCGCTGAAGGAATCATGACCACCGACACCGTGCCGAAGGCCTTCAGCCGTCAGGTCGCGCTGGGCGGTGCCACCGTCACCATCACTGGCATCAGCAAGGGGGCCGGCATGATCCGCCCGAACATGGCGACCATGCTGGGCTTCCTGGCCACCGATGCGCGCATCGCGCCGGCGCTGCTGCAGCCGCTGGCCCGCACGCTGGCCGAAGGCTCCTTCAACCGCGTCACCATCGACGGCGACACTTCCACCAACGATTCCTTCGTCGTCATCGCCACGGGCAAGACCGGCCCGGCCATCGACGCGCTGGACAGTGCCGATGGCCAGGCCTTGCTGGCGGCCATGCAGGCGGTCGCGCGCGACCTGGCCCAGGCCATCGTGCGTGATGGCGAGGGAGCGACCAAGTTCATCACCGTGCAGGTGGAAGGCGGCCGCGACGCCGCCGAATGCCGGCAGGCGGCCTATGCCGTGGCGCATTCGCCCCTGGTCAAGACGGCCTTCTTCGCCAGCGACCCGAACCTGGGCCGCATCCTTGCGGCCGTGGGCTATGCCGGCATTGCCGACCTGGACCAGACGCGCATCGAGCTGCACCTGGACGATGTGCATGTGGTCACACGTGGCGGCCGTCATCCCGACTACCGCGAAGAAGACGGCCAGCGCGTGATGAAGAAAAGCGAGATCGTCGTGCGCATCGGCCTGGGCCGCGGCGAGGCCAGCGACACGGTCTGGACCTGCGACCTCAGCCACGACTACGTCTCCATCAACGCGGACTACCGCTCCTGAGAAGGCGCGGGCCCCGCGCCCGCCGCATGCCGCCATGAACGAGAAATTCGAGCGCCTGATCGAACGGGCCGAGCAGTTGATCGACCGCATCGAGTCCGTGCTGCCCCAGGCACTGGGCGCGCCGCCCGACTGGAACGCCGCCATCGCCTGGCGCTACCGCCGCCGCAGTTCCGGCCATGGCCGGCTGGAGCCGGTGCGCCACGTGGCGGCGATGGCGCTCTCCGATCTCAAGGAGATCGACGGCCAGAAGGAAAAGATCGAGCGCAACACCCGCCAGTTCATCGAGGGCCGCCCCGCCAACAACGTGCTGCTGACCGGCGCGCGCGGTACGGGAAAGTCCTCGCTGGTGCGGGCCTGCCTGCATGAGTTCGCGCCGCGAGGCCTGCGCCTGATCGAGGTCGACAAGGCGGACCTGACCGACCTGCCCGACATCGTCGAGGTGGTTTCCGGCCGGCCGGAGAAGTTCATCATCTTCAGCGACGACTTGAGCTTCGACGAGGGCGAGCCGGGCTACAAGGCGCTCAAGTCCATCCTCGACGGCTCGGTGGCCGCGGCCACGCCCAATGTGCTGATCTACGCGACCAGCAATCGGCGCCATCTGCTGCCCGAGTACATGAAGGAGAACCTCAGCTACACGCACACGGAGGACGGTGAAGTCCATCCCGGCGAGGTGGTGGAAGAGAAGATCTCGCTGTCCGAGCGCTTCGGCCTGTGGGTGAGCTTCTATCCCTTTTCGCAGGCCGAGTACCTGGCGATCGTGGCGCAGTGGCTGTCGTCCTTCGGTCTGGACGCTGCCGCCATCGAGTCGGCGCGGCCCCAGGCGCTCGTGTGGGCACTGGAGCGGGGCTCGCGCAGTGGCCGGGTGGCCTACCAGTTCTCCCGCGACTTCGCGGGGCGGATGGCGGCATGACGGAAGTCGCCCCTTCCACCGCGCCCCGCAAGCACACCGAAGTGGCTGTCGGTGTGCTCATCGCTGTGGACGGCGCGCTGCTGCTGTCCACGCGCCCTGACGGCAAGCCCTATGCGGGCTACTGGGAGTTCCCCGGCGGCAAGATCGAAGCCGGCGAAACGGTCGAAGAGGCGCTGCGTCGGGAGCTGCAAGAGGAACTGGGCATCACCATCGACGGCGCCGAGGTCTGGCGCGTGACCGAGCACGACTATCCGCATGCGCTGGTGCGGCTGCACTGGTGCAAGGTGTTCAGCTGGTCCGGCGAGTTCGAGATGCGTGAAGGCCAGACGATGTGCTGGCAGCAGCTGCCGCTGACGGTGACGCCGGTGCTGCCCGGCGCCATGCCGGTGCTGCAGTGGCTGGCGGAGGAGCGGGGGATCGTGGGTCCGGTGCTCGCCGGCGGCTGAGGCAACATCCCTCAGGCTGGGCGTCGCCTCCCGGCTGCTGCGAATGTGCCGAGTGACCAGCCTTCCGCGGCCAGGCGACCTTCTCTCAGCTTTGCAGGCGCGGATCCCCGAAGGGCTCGTCGTCGGGCGGCGCCTCGGTCGGCATGCGGAACTGCTCGCTGGCCCACGCCCCCAGGTCGATGCCCTTGCACCGTGCGCTGCAGAACGGGCGGAAGCGGTTCTCTGGCGCATAGACGCTGTCCTGCCCGCAGGCGGGGCAGGGCACCAGGCGAACAGCAGGCTTCTTCTTTGGGTCGGAACTCATCGGAACGGCAGGGCGCCCTTCAGGCGCACAGAGTGAGCTCGAACGGCGCGTCGTCGATGCTGGGTTGCAGATGGCCCTGCTCATCCTGCCGCATCAGCCGCACAGAGACCATCAAGCGATTGCCGCTGATCTCCGGCACCACATCGAGCGACGGGTCGATACGCAGGCGGAGCAACTGGAAGCTGCGGCTCTGCGGCAGCGTCTGCTGGAACTGCCCACGCGTGGCCATCACCCGGCAGGGCATGTCGGCATCGCGCAGCAGCTTGAGCAGCAGATAGACGGCCTCGGCCAGCGGCGACAGGCTCGCGGCCCATTGCTGCAGGTCGGCCCGACGCTGGGCGGCACTGCGGTGCTGCCAGGCGTGATAGGCGGGCAGGTCGAATTCGCAGGTGCCGGCAGGAATGCCCGCTCGGCTGCGGATGCTCATCAGCCACTCGTTCTCGGCCAGCGTCTGGCCCGCCTTGCCGCTTGCGCTGTTGAGCGACTGGAAGGCACGGTCCAGCTGCAACACGAATGCGTCGAGCAACGACTCCTGGATGGCGGGATTGCCGCGGTAGCCGTTGAACACCGCCTTCTGCTTGTCCAGGTCTCGCAGCGCCTCGGACTTGAGGTCGGCGCGGCCCGCCACGTCCATGATGTCGAACATGGTGAGCAACGCGAAATGATGATGCAGCGCCGAGTCCGATGGCACCAGTTCGCCCAGGCGACGGAACAGGTGCTCGAGCCGAAGGTAGGTCCGGATGCGCTCGTTGAAGGGATATTCGTAGAGGATCACGTCTCTGTGGGGCTCCTTCGCGACATCATAGTTGCCGCGATGCCACATGCGTGTCCGGTTCCCAATGTTTCACGGGGCCTTGGCGACACCCAGTCGCGCCTGCACTTCCTTGAGCATGATGTCCCCCAACGCATACTGCCCGTACATGGAGAAGTGCGTGTCGTTGGGAAAGTAGAGGTCGCGCACCTGGTGCCGTGCGGATTGCGCATAGGCAAACAGGTCGGGGCCGAGGCCGCTCGGCCGGAAGCGAGCGAGGAAGGCGTCGGAGTAGGACGGGTCCAGGTAGACGGTCGTCTTGTTGGGAATGACCATCCACAAGATGGGGATCGGTTGCGAGCGCGTGAAGCTGACCATGTGCTCGAAGGTCCGCGCCGTCAGCGGGCCGTTGGTCAGATCTTCTTTGAAGAAGAGCGCGCGCTCGCACAGGTGGTGCGAGAACTGCTTGCAGCCATCGGGCACGAAGCGCACTTGGGTGTCGTCGCCGAATTGCAGGTCGGTGTGCGACTTGTGCACCGCCTTCATGTTGCGGTAGGTGATCAGGCCGGTTGTCAGTTTGGCGCTCCAGTTCAGGCCCAGGTCCGGCACCCCGACCAAGGGACGGATGAAGGGCTCGGCCTTCACATCGGGCGGCTTCTTGCCCATGGTGGCGCAACTGTCGCTCTTGCGTACGCGCTCGTCGAGCAGGCGCTCGACGCTTTCGGCGATGACCAGGCGACCGCGGAAGCCCGCGCGCTGAAGCCACTGAGAGAAGTCGCCGCACAGGTAGCCCACCTGGCCCCAGTAGATGGTGGAGACCTTGTAGCCGGCGCGAACCAGCGTCGACTGCCAGTACAGGGTCATCGAAAAGCTGTCCCCCACCACCACGATGTCGGCATCGCTCAGTGGCGAGGACTTCAACGACTCGGCGGGAGGTGCGGGCGGCGCGGGCTGCTGCCAGCCGAACTCCGCGTCCGACAGCCGGCCGATGCGGGTCAGATCGCCATAGGGGACCGGCGTGAACAGCGTCAGTACCAGCAGGACGCTGACGACGACGAAGCCGACGAGAAAGGTGCGAAGCCAGATCGCTGCGTAATTCATGAACGCTGTCAGGGAAGAGGTTCCAGCCCGGCCGCCCGCACGGCGTCGACCATGCGGCTGCCGAAATAGAGCTGGCCTTGCATCGACCAGTGCGTGTCGTTGGGCCAGTAGAGGTCGATGATGCGCAGGCGCTGTTCCTGGGCCATCGCGAAGAGGTCGGGGCCCACGCCCAGGGCGTTGCTGCGGGCCACGAAGGCGCTGGCGTTGGAGATGTCGAGGTAGACGGTGGTCTTGTTGGGCACCACCATCCACATGACCTTCACCGGCGCCGCCCGGCGCGTCAGGGTGGCCATGAAATCGGCATCGCGGGGTTGCAGCTCGCGGTTGGTCCGATCGGCCGTGAGAAACAGGCTCTTGTCGCAGACGAGGCTGCTGAACTGCCTGCAGCCATCGGCCACCGGGCTGGAGAAGATGTAGTCGCCGAAGCGCTCGTGTTCCACGTCCACCACGCCATCCGTCTTCACGATCTGGCGCGTGTTGAGGTAGGTGATGAGGCCGGTGGTCAGGGGCGACTCCCAGTTGAGCCGGAAGCCCGGGGCCGGTTGGGCCGGGCTCTGCGTGGGCACGGGCAGCGCCTTGAGCGGGCGGCGGATCATGGTCTCGCAACCCTGGGCCTGCTCCAGGCGTTCGGGCAGCAGCCGCTCGATGCTCTCGAGGATGACCATCCGGCCCTTGAAGCCGATGGACGTCAACCAGGCCGGGAAGTCGGCGCACAGCGGGCCGCTCCGGTCCCAGTGCGTGGTCGCCACCTTGTAGCCCGCTGCGACCAGGGGCGACTGCCAGGCGTAGTACATCGAGAAGCTGTCGCCGATGACCAGGATGTCCGCGTCGGCCGGTTCCCATCCACGGACATGGGCCATGGGGATCTCCGGTGGCACGGACCGCCAGCCGAAGGCGTCCTCGGAGACGCGGCCGATGCGCGTGAGGCCGCCTTCGGCCGGCTGCGTGAACAGGGTGACCAGGAACAGCGCGACGATGACCGCAAAACCGGTCATGAAGACGCCGAGCCAGGTCCGCGCGGGCTTGTGCATCACTGCCGCTTCGTCAGAACTGGAAGTACAGGAAGGGGCTGTAGGTGCCCAGTCGCGAGATGGACATGCCCAGCAGCAGCACGGTCACGGCGGCCGTGACCACGGTGGCGAGGCCGGCCAGTCGGGGACGGCCGGCCAGGGCCGGGACCACCGGCACCCAGCGCTGCAGGCTGATGGTGGGCGGCAGGGCCAGGCAGATGAAAAGGCCCAGGAACATGGTCTGGAAGAACTCGGGCTTGCGGTAGGGGATGGTGAACTCGGAGAAGGCGGACATCGAGACGCCGTTGAGCCCCAGCATGCCCTTGTAGAGGTGCATGGCGGTGGTCATGCTGTCGGCGCGGAACACCACCCAGGCGACCATCACGCACAGGAAGGTCAGCAGCCAGCGCAGCGGCAGGGTCCACCTGCTCGGCGGCCGGTTCCGCCGAACCTTGGCGTTCCAGAGATGGTTGATGGTGAGGTAGATGCCGTGCAGCGCACCCCACAGCACGAAGGTCCAGGCGGCGCCGTGCCACAGGCCGCCCAGCAGCATGGTCAGGAAGAGGTTGAGGTAGCGTCGTGCTTCGCCCTTGCGGTTGCCACCGAGCGGGATGTAGAGGTAGTCGCGCAGGAAGGTCGACAGCGAGATGTGCCACCGGCGCCAGAACTCGATGATGCTGGTCGACTTGTAGGGCGAAGCGAAGTTGAGCGGCAGGTTCACGCCCATGCACAGCGCGATGCCCACTGCCATGTCGGAGTAGCCGGAGAAGTCGAAGTAGATCTGCAGCGTATAGGCCAGCACCCCGAACCAAGCGCTGATCAGGGTCGGGATGGTGCCGCCCTGCACGCCGTGGAAGACCATGTCCGCGTACTCGCCCATGCGGTCCGCGATCAGCAGCTTCTTGGCGAGGCCGAAGCTGAAGATGGCCAGTCCAAGTGCGAGCTTGTTGGTGTCCACGCGGTAGGTCGCCGGGTTGGCGAACTGCGGCATCATCTGCGCGTGGTGCAGCACCGGGCCCGCGATCAGGTGCGGGAAGTAGGTCACGAACAGCACGTAGTGCACGAAGCTGCGTTCGCGCACCTTGCCCTGCCAGCAGTCCACCAGGAAGGCGATCTGCGTGAAGGTGTAGAAGGAGATGCCGATGGGCAGCGCCACATGCAGCATCGGCAGGGGTGCGATGCCCGCCTCGCCCAGGGCCTCGTTCACGTTGCCGATGAAGAAGTCCGCGTACTTGAAGACACCCAGCAGCGTCAGGTTCACGGTCAGCGCCAGCACCAGCATGCGCTTGCGTGCGCGGTCGCTGCGGCCCTCCTGCGGCGTGAGCTGCAGGCCGAACCAGTAGTTCATGCAGATGGAAGCCAGCAGCAGGGGCAGGGCCTTCACACTCCACCAGCCGTAGAAGAAGAGCGACGCCAGCGCCAGGAAGCCCGCCGCTGCCCGCGTGTTGCGCCATCCGATCAGGAAGAAGCCCGCCAGCACCAGCGGGAAGAAGACGAAGATGAACGCGTAGGAGTTGAAAAGCATCGGGGATGGGGCTTCTTGTGCGCCGGTTTCGGCGGGGCCGTACGGGCTCCTGCGCGTGTCTCTGCGTTGTGATGCCCGCCCCAGGGTGGGCGGGTCGCGAAGGAGCAGCGCGGGATTATCGCAAGCCCGGCCTGACCCAACGCTGCCACAACGACTGCACGCATAGAGCGAGGGCATCCATGCCGAGTTCCTCGTTGTGGATCACGGCGTCGGCCGCCGCCCGCCGCTGGGCGCGCGACGCCTGCTGCGCGATCACGGCGCGCACAGTCTCCTCCGGCCAGCCGGAGCGGGCCATGACGCGGCGCACCTGGACGTGTTCGGACGCATCGACCACGAGCACACGATTCACCAGGGCGCGCC
Organism: Pseudacidovorax sp. 1753; assembly: GCF_040544975.1. NCBI lineage: Bacteria > Pseudomonadati > Pseudomonadota > Betaproteobacteria > Burkholderiales > Comamonadaceae > Pseudacidovorax > Pseudacidovorax sp. 1753. The sequence goes on from NZ_JBEPKY010000028.1 coordinate 11,227, forward strand.
AGCGACCGGACTCCACCAGCAGCGGGACGTCAAAAACGAGCATGGGCAGGTCGCCGTGTTCACGCGCCTGACGCTCGCATTCCTCGCCGATCAGTGGATGGAGCACGCCCTGCAGGCGGTGGCGGACGTCGGGGTTGCCGAAAGCGAGTTCGCGCATCCGGGCCCGGTCGAGGCTGCCGTCGGGGGCCGCCACTTCGGGCCCGAAGGCCTCCACGATGGCGGGCATGGCCCGCCCGCCCGGCGTCGTCAGCTGGCGCGCGATGGCGTCGGTGTCGACCAGGCCTGCGCCCAGCGCCTGCAGTTGGGCGGCGACGGTGCTCTTGCCGCTGCCGATGCCGCCGGTGAGGCCGATGCGCAGCATGGCCGACTCAGAAGCCCAGGGGGAAGGCGAAGGGAAGCCAGTCGCGCATGGTGGCTGGCCCGACGATCAGGCAGAGCAGGCCTGCGCCCGCCAGGAAGGGGCCGAAAGACAGGGGCACATGCCGGTTGGCCAGGCGGCCCACCAGCAGCAGCACGACGCCCAGCACGGCGCCCACCAGCGAGGACACGAGGATGATGGCCAGCAGGAAGGGGGCGCCCAGCCAGGCGCCCAGGGCGGCCAGCAGCTTGAAGTCGCCAAAGCCCATGCCCTCCTTGCCGGTGGCGGCCCGGTAGAGCCGATAGACGATCCAGAGGCTCAGATAGCCGAAGATGGCGCCCCAGATGGCCGAGGTGGGCGAGACCCCGGTCAGCCCATAGGCCGCGCCCGCCAGGCCCAGCCACAGCAGCAGGTAGTTCAGCGAGTCCGGCAGCAGTTGGGTGTCCAGGTCGATGACGAACTGGCAGACGAGGATCGCGCAAAACGTCGCCCAGAGGCCTGCGACCGGCGTCATGCCGAAGCGCCATGCGCACAGCGCGAACAGCGCGCCAGTGACCAGTTCGACCGCCGGGTAGCGCAGGCCGATCGGCGCCTTGCAGGCGCTGCAGCGGCCCCGCAGCGCCAGCCAGCTCAGCAGCGGGATGTTTTCGTACCACCGGATCTCGTGGCCGCAGTGGCCGCAGCGCGATCCCGGTCGCGCGAGCGTGAGTGGTGGCAGCGCATCGACCTGGTCGAGCGCGGCCTGGGCATCCTGCTCGAGACGGCCGGGGGGTTTGGTGTCTTTGCCGAAGACCAGTTCCCACAGGCTGGGAATGCCGGGTTGGGGCGCCAGGTTGGCCGTGGCATCCACGAGCCAGCCGCGGTACATCATGCACGGCAGGCGATGGATCACCACGTTGAGGAAGCTGCCGACGACGAGGCCCAGCAGGCCGCCTGCCGCGGCATCCAGGAACGCCGGCGCCATCAGACGACCTGGCCCAGCTTGAAGATCGGCAGGTACATCGACACGACGATGCCCCCGATCACCACTCCCAACACAACGATGATGATCGGCTCCATCAGGCTCGACAGGCCCGCCACCATGGCGTCGACCTCCTGCTCGTAGAAGTCGGCGGCCTTCCCCAGCATGTGGTCGATGGAGCCGGACTCCTCGCCGATGGCCGTCATCTGCAGCACCATGGGCGGGAACAGGTTCGCGCCCGTCATGGCCGTCGTCAGGCTGGTGCCCGTGGACACCTCCTGCTGAATGCGGGTGGTGGCCTTCGCATACACCGAGTTGCCTGATGCGCCACCCACCGAGTCGAGCGCCTCCACCAGCGGGACGCCAGCGGCGAACATGGTCGACAGCGTGCGCGTCCAGCGCGCCACGCAGGACTTGTCGATGAGCGCGCCGAAGATCGGCAGGCGCAGCAGCAGGCGGTCCATGCCTTCCTGGAATTTCTCGTTGCGCTTCCAGGCCTGCATGAGGAAGTAGCCGCCCGCGATCAGCACCCCGAAGATCAACCACCAGTAGCCCACAAAGAATTCGCTCATGGCGATGACGAACAGCGTGGGCGCGGGCAGGTCGGCCCCGAAGGAGGTGAACACCTGCTTGAAGGACGGGATCACGAACAGCATGATGATCGTGACCACGATGAAGGCCACCAGGATCACGGCCGTCGGGTACATCAGCGCCGATTTGATCTTCGACTTGATGGCCTCGGTCTTCTCCATGTAGATGGCCAGGCGGTCGAGCAGTTCTTCCAGGATGCCGGCCGCCTCGCCGGCCTCGATCAGGTTGCAGTAGAGGCTGTTGAAGTACTTGGGATGTTTGCGGAAGGCCGAGGACAGCGAGGTGCCGGTCTCCACGTCGGTGCGGATGTCGTTGAGCAGCCGCGCCATGTTGGGATTGCTGTTGCCGCGGCCCACGATGTCGAAGGACTGCAGCAGCGGCACGCCGGCCTTCATCATCGTCGCCATCTGCCGGGTGAACACGGCCACGTCGCGTGGCTTGATCGCCTTGCCCGAGCGCAGGCGGCGCTTCTTGATCTTGGTGGTCAGCACGCCCTGGCGCCGCAGCGAGGCCTGGACCTGGTTCTCGCCCAGGGCCCGCATCTCGCCCCGGACGGCCTTGCCGTTGCGGTCGCGGCCTTCCCACTCGTAGAGGTGTTCCTTGGCAGAGGTGGGGCGGGTGGGGCTTCGTTTCTGGGCGGCTGTGGCCATGGCAACTCCGTTGGGCGCGCGTCCGAGTCTATTCGTTGGTGACGCCGAGCACCTCTTCGAGCGAGGTCACGCCCTGCATCACCTTCTGCAGACCCGAGCGGCGCAGCGAGCGCACGCCCTCGCGCTCGGACTGGGCGGCGATCTCGAGCGCGCTGCCATCGCGAAGGATGATCTTCTGGATCTCCTCCGAGATCGGCATCACCTGGTAGATGCCGACCCGGCCCTTGTAGCCGCCGCTGCAGGCGGGGCAGCCCACAGGTCGGTAGGGCTTCCAGCTGCCGTCGAGTTCCTCGCGCCGGAAGCCGGCGTCCAGCAGCGCCTGCGGCGGAAGGTCGGCGGGCAGCTTGCACTGCGGGCACAGGCGACGCGCCAAGCGCTGGGCGGTGATCAGGATGACGCTCGACGCGATGTTGAAGGGGGCGATGCCCATGTTGCGCATCCGCGTCAGCGTGGTGGGCGCGTCGTTGGTGTGCAGCGTGGAGAGCACCAGATGGCCGGTCTGCGCGGCCTTGATGGCGATGTCGGCCGTGTCCAGGTCGCGGATCTCGCCGACCATGATGATGTCCGGGTCCTGCCGCAGGAAGGCGCGCAGCGCCGTCGCGAAGGTCAGGCCGGCCTTCTCGTTGACGTTGACCTGGTTGACACCCGGGAGGTTGATCTCGGACGGGTCCTCGGCGGTGGCGATGTTGACGCCCGGCTTGTTCAGCAGGTTCAGGCAGGTGTAGAGCGATACCGTCTTGCCCGAGCCTGTGGGCCCGGTCACCAGGATCATGCCGTAGGGTCGGCCGATGGCGGTGAGCAGGCGCTCCTTTTCGTCTGCGTCGTAGCCGAGCGCGTCGATGCCCAGGCGCGCGCTGCTGGGGTCGAGGATCCGGATCACGATTTTCTCGCCGAAGAGCGTGGGCAATGTGCTGACGCGGAAGTCGATCACCCGGTCGGCGCCGATCTTCAGCTTCATCCGGCCGTCCTGCGGGATGCGCTTCTCGGAGATGTCCAGCTTGGAGATCACCTTGATGCGCGAGGCCAGCTTGTCCTTGATGGCCACGGGCGGGCTGGCGATCTCGCGCAGTTCGCCATCCACCCGGAAACGCACGCGGTAGTTGTGCTCGTAGGGCTCGAAGTGGATGTCGGAGGCGCGCATGGAGAAGGCGTCGAGCAGCATCTTCTGCAGGAAGCGCACCACGGGTGCGTCCTCCACCTCGGAAGAGGCGGCCGTCTCCTGGGCCTCGTCCGGCTCGCCGAGCAGTTCGTCGTACTCGAACTCGCTGCTCGCCAGTTGCTCCAGCGTTTCCGAGGGGGTGGCCGCGCTCGCGTCGACCAGGCGCGACAGCTTGTCGTACTCGGCCACCACCCAGTCCACGCCCAGTTGGGAGGCGAACTTGATCTTTTCTGCCGCCTGCTGATCGGAGGGGTCGGCCGTGGCCACCACCAGCCGATTGCCACGCTTGGCCAACACCACAATGCGGTAGGACTGGCAGAGGCGCACATCCAGCAGCCCCTTGGGCAGTCGCAGCGGATCGACTGCGGCGAGATCGACCAGGGGGGCGGAGAAGCTGATCGCCAGCACATGCGCCAACTCATGCGGAGATACCTGGCCGGTGCCGGTGAGTTCGGCAATGAAACTGCTGCGCGAGGCCAGCGAGCGACGGTAGATCTGCTCGGCGGCTTGCGCGTCCAGGATGCCTGCCGACACCAGGGCGCGTGCCAAACCAGGCAGCGCAACGGAGGCGGTGTCACGAAGCGGTGGGTCGGCAACAGCCATGCGGCGGAAAACGGGAGGTGGGAGCTGGACGGTCAACGGACCATCGCGCCAATGTACATTGGTTGCACAAAAACACATTGTGCAACACGGCTGTAGGCCCTTCGTGTGAGTGCCTGGCGTGGGATTGGACCAACAAAAAAAGCCCCACGACGTGGGGCTTTGGTGCCTTGCCCGGTGGGCAAGGATGAATCTGGTCGGGGTGAGAGGATTCGAACCTCCGGCCTCTACGTCCCGAACGTAGCGCTCTACCAGGCTAAGCTACACCCCGTTAATCAGTCTTGCTTCGGTGCCGATCAGGTTCGGCGCTCAAGAAGCTGAGCCGCTAACTGTAGCATACCTTTCGAGTAAATATTGGCCGGGAGCGCGTCGAGCGCGGAAATTGCGCGTTCGGCTTCGCGCGCGGCCGCGGCACGTGTGGCTTCCAATGCGCCGGTTTCCCGCACGACCTGGACCACCTGCGGGAGTTGGGAGACGTCGCCTGTCTCCAGTGCCGTGCGGACGATGGCGGCCTGCGCGGCGTTGCCGCGCTTCATGGCGAGGATGAGTGGCAGCGTGGCCTTGCCTTCCCGGAGATCGTCGCCGACGTTCTTGCCCGTTTCGGCCGCATCGCCCGCGTAGTCGAGCACATCGTCCACCACCTGGAATGCGGTCCCGAGGGCTTGGCCGTAGGTGGCGCACGCTTCTTCCAGATCGCGCGGGGCGCCGGACAGGATCGCCGCCAGCCGGGTGCTGGCCTCGAACAGCTTGGCAGTCTTGGAGCGGATGACCTGCAGGTAGGCCTGCTCGTCCAGCGACGCATCGCCCATGTTCATGAGCTGCAGCACCTCGCCTTCCGCGATGACGTTGGTGGCTTCGGCCAGAACCTCCATCACGCGCATGTCCTGGGCGTCCAGCATCATCTGGAAGGCGCGCGAATAAAGAAAGTCGCCGACGAGCACGCTGGCTGCGTTGCCGAAGGACTCGTTGGCGGTGGGCCGGCCTCGGCGCAGGGTGGACTCGTCCACCACATCGTCGTGCAGCAGCGTCGCGGTATGGATGAACTCGACGACCGCTGCCAGGTTGAAGTGCTGCGTCCCCTCGTAGCCGAGCGCTCGGCTCATCAGCAGAAGCAGGACCGGGCGCAGGCGCTTGCCACCTGCGGCAATGATGTAGCGCGACACTTGGCTCACCAGGGGCACGCCCGTGGACAGGCGGGCGTCGATGACCCGGTCGACCTCGGTCATGTCGCTGGCCACGAGGTCGAGCGCTGCAAAGGTCGGCGGAGGTGGGCTGGCTGTGGTGGAAGACAAGAGAGGTGGCGCGAGGCGCGGTGATCGGTCTTTCGAGCGCCGGAATTATAGGGAGCGGCCACGGACAGGCCCGTCCTTGGGCTGCCGGGGCGTGCATCTTGTCATTGCCCGTGCTATCATGGAGAGCTTCGCGGAATGAGCCGCGGAGAATCTTTCACAAGAGGTTTCCCATGTACGCGGTCATAAAAACCGGTGGCAAGCAGTATCGCGTTGCCCCCGGCGAGAAAATCAAGGTAGAACAGATTGCTGCGGACGTTGGCCAGGAAATCGTGATCGACCAAGTGCTTGCCGTCAGCGACGGTAGCGCGATCAAGGTCGGCACGCCCCTGGTGTCCGGCGCCACGGTGACGGCCACGGTGCTGTCCCACGGCAAGCATGACAAGGTGCGCATCTTCAAGCTGCGTCGCCGTAAGCATTATCAAAAGCGTCAAGGCCATCGCCAGCAGTTCACCGAGCTGCAGATCGGTGCGATTGCCGGCTAAGCCCAGGAGCAGGACACCATGGCACAGAAAAAAGGCGGCGGCTCTACGCGTAACGGGCGCGATTCCAAGCCCAAGATGCTCGGCGTGAAGGCCTTCGGCGGCCAAGTGATCAGCGCCGGTTCCATCATCGTGCGTCAGCGCGGTACGCGCCTGCACGCCGGTGACAACGTGGGCGTGGGCAAGGACCACACCCTGTTCGCGCTGGTCGATGGCCGCGTCTCGTTCGGCATGCGCGGCGCGCTGAACAAGCACGTCGTGAACATCACCCCGGTCTGAGCGACCTCGCTCTCTCGTGTGAAGCCCCGCTTTGCCGGGGCTTCATCGTTTATGTGCCTCCCGGCACGTCTCATTTGTAAACTGCCCTCATGAAGTTCGTCGACGAAGCCTTCATCGACATCGCCGCTGGCGATGGCGGCAACGGCTGCGTGTCGTTCCGCCATGAGAAGTACAAGGAATTCGGCGGTCCCGACGGTGGCGACGGTGGCCGCGGCGGCCACGTCTTCGCGGTGGCCGATCCCAACCTCAATACGCTGGTGGATTACCGCTTTTCGCGCCGCCACGAGGCCAAGCGCGGCCAGCATGGCATGGGCTCCGACATGTTCGGTGCCGCGGGCGATGACGTCACGCTGCGTATGCCGGTCGGCACCATCATCAGCGATGCCGAGACGGGCGAGGTGCTGTGCGAACTCCTCGTGCCGGGCGAGCCGGTCACCATCGCCAAGGGCGGGGACGGTGGCTTCGGCAACCTGCGCTTCAAGTCGTCGATCAACCGCGCGCCGCGGCAGAAGACGCCCGGCTGGCCTGGTGAGCGCAAGAGCCTCAAGCTCGAACTCAAGGTGCTGGCCGACGTGGGCCTCTTGGGCATGCCCAATGCCGGCAAGTCCACGCTGATCAGCGCCGTCTCGAACGCCCGCCCGCGCATCGCCGACTATCCCTTTACGACGCTGCATCCCAACCTGGGCGTGGTGCGCCTGGGGCCGGAGCAGAGCTTCGTGATCGCCGATCTTCCCGGGCTGATCGAAGGCGCGTCCGAAGGGGCTGGCCTCGGCCATCTTTTCCTGCGCCACCTGCAGCGCACCCGCCTGCTGCTGCACGTGGTCGATCTGGCGCCCTTCGACGAGGGCGTGGATCCGGTGGCGCAGGCCAAGGCCATCGTGGGCGAACTCAAGAAGTACGACCAGGGCCTCTACGACAAGCCGCGCTGGCTGGTGCTCAACAAGCTGGACATGATCCCGGTCGAGGAGCGGGCCGCCCGCGTCAAGGATTTCGTCAAGCGTCTGCGCTTCAAGGGGCCGGTGTTCGAGATCTCCGCCCTCACGCGCGAAGGCTGCGAGCCGCTGATGAAGTCCATCTACCAGCATGTGAAGGCACAGCAGAAGGCCGAGCAGCCGCCGGAATACGTCGATCCGCGCTTCGCCTCGCCCCAGGACTGACTGCCACGTCCGCCTGTCCTACCCACGGCGCCCGGCGCCGCACGATTCCGCTCCATGACCCGCAACTTCTCGTCCTCCGTCCTGCGCGATGCGCGCCGTCTTGTGGTGAAGGTCGGCTCCAGCCTTGTCACGAACGAGGGCAAGGGGCTGGATGAGGAGGCGATCGGCGAATGGTCGCGCCAGCTCGGCGCGCTGGTCCGCGATGGCCGCGAACTGGTGATGGTGTCCAGTGGAGCGATTGCCGAGGGCATGAAACGCCTGGGCTGGTCCATGAGGCCCAAGGAGGTCCATGAACTGCAGGCGGCGGCTGCCGTGGGACAGATGGGTCTGGCCCACATGTACGAGAACAAGCTGCGCGAGAACGGCCTGCGCAGTGCGCAGGTGCTGCTCACGCATGCCGACCTGGCGGATCGCGAGCGCTACCTCAATGCCCGTTCCACCCTCCTGACCCTGCTGGGCCTGGGCGTTCTGCCGGTCATCAACGAGAACGACACCGTCGTCAACGACGAGATCAAGTTCGGCGACAACGACACGCTTGGAGCGCTGGTCGCCAACCTCGTGGATGCGGATGCGCTGGTCATCCTGACCGACCAGAAGGGCCTCTACACGGCCGACCCACGCAAGAACCCCGACGCCACATTCGTGCACGAGGCCCAGGCCGGCGATCCAGCGCTGGAACTGATGGCAGGCGGTGCGGGCTCCAGCATTGGCCGCGGTGGCATGCTGACCAAGGTCCTGGCGGCCAAGCGGGCGGCGGGTTCGGGAGCGTCCACGGTCATTGCCTGGGGCCGCGAACCCGATGCGCTGATGCGGCTGGCGCGCGGCGAGGCCATCGGCACACTTTTGGTGGCCGACACCGCCAAGCACCAGGCTCGCAAGCGCTGGATGGCCGACCATCTGCAATTGCGAGGCGCGGTGATCGTGGATGAGGGCGCGGCGCGTAAGGTGCGCGGCGAGGGCAAGAGCCTGCTGCCCATCGGCATGACAGCGGTCGAAGGCGACTTCTCCCGTGGCGACGTCATTGCCATCCGCGATGCTGCCGGTGCCGAACTGGCGCGCGGCCTGGCCAACTATGCGGCGGCCGAGGCTCGGCTGCTCTGCCGGCGTTCATCGGCGGACATTGAGGGGCTGCTGGGCTATTCAGCCGAGCCCGAGATGATCCATCGGGACAACCTCGTCTTGATGTGAGCATCGGAACTCGGGCTCCTGCGCCACTGGCGGCGCATTCGGCGTGACTCGCCACGCGCCTTCAGCCTTTGCCTGAAGGCCGCCGAACGCCGCCGATTCGCGCGGCGCTCAGTAGAGCAGCACCTCCGGCCGCTTGAGTTCGCGCACCATGTCCGTCACGCTCGCTCGCGGTGCGCGTCCTCGACACAGCGCCTGCCGGGACAACTCATAGGTGTAGATCGAATTGCGATCATCGATGCGCTTCCAGTCGGGGTTGTCGACCAGCCGCCATGCCCCGTCGGCTGATCGGGCGTAGGTCTTGTACTCCGCCGTCGCGCAGCGCACGCCTTCGTAGAAGGCATTGACGGTGCCGCCGCCCTCGCGCCAGCCCAGCACCACATAGCGCACGACGCCATCGGGCGTGATCACGATGGTCTTGGGATCGATGCCGAATTTGAGCGTCATGTACGCCGGCATCTCGATCTGCAGCGCACGCTTGACGTCATAGGCCGGCGGAGGCGGAACCGCCGACTCCTGCCAATCCGGGTTGTCGACCAGTTGCGCGTGCGCGGTACCTGCCACCAACGCCGCAGCGGCGAGCAGATGGGTGAACTTCTCCGCTGTCGTGGAATGCCCCCGGACACTAGGGACTTGCGGGTGTCGGGCTGTCTGGATGCGAGGCATGATCGGAGGCACTGTTGGGGTCGGGGTCGAAGGACGCGCCCGGCGGCAATTCGAAGGTGGGCGCCGCGGTGGAGGGGCCGTGCGGTGGCCGGTCACGATGATCGGCTTCGCGGCCCCGCATGCTGCCGCGCAGGAAGCGGTTACGCATGTCGGGCCGTGGCAGGAAGCGGGCCAGTTCGGTCAGCGCCATCTCGTAGACGCCACGCTTGAACTCGACCACCACGTCCAGCGGGACCCAGTAATCGTGCCAGCGCCAGGCGTCGAACTCGGGATGGTCGGTGGCACGCAGGTTGAGATCCCAGTCGTGCCCCACAAGTTGCAGCAGATACCAGATCTGCTTCTGGCCTTTGTAATGGCCGCGGGCGTCGCGGCGGATGTAGCGGTCGGGCACCTCGTAGCGCAACCAGTCGCGGGTGCGGGCCACGATGCGCACGTGGTCCGGCATCAGGCCGACCTCTTCGTGGAGCTCGCGGTACATGGCCTGCTCGGGTGTCTCGCCCCGATCGATCCCGCCTTGAGGAAACTGCCAGGAGTGGGTGCGGATGCGTTTGCCCCAGAACACCTGGTTTTTCTGGTTGAGCAGGATGATGCCGACGTTGGGCCTGAAGCCGTCCCGGTCAAGCATAATCAAACCCCAATTTTTGAACTGGTTCGATTATGCATAGATCGATGCTGGCCGGAGCTTGACGCCGGCCCGCCCAGTTCCCGGCCCCGCGCCGCGTGCGGCACGCCGCCTTCCTTCCTCCAGCTTCTTGCCCTGCAGTCGATGAAAGCATCCCGTTTCCTGGTGTCCACACTCAAGGAGGCCCCGGCCGACGCCGAAGTGGCCAGCCACCGGCTCATGACCCGTGCCGGCATGATCAAGAAGCTCGGCGCGGGCATCTACACGTACATGCCCATGGGCTTGCGCGTGATCCGCAAGGTGGAGGCCATCGTGCGCGAAGAGATGAACCGCGCCGGCGCCGTCGAGATGACCATGCCCGTGGTGCAGCCGGCCGAGCTCTGGCAGGAGACGGGCCGCTTCGACAAGATGGGCGCCGAGCTGCTGCGCATCAAGGACCGGCACGACCGCGACTTCGTGGTCCAGCCCACCAGCGAGGAGGTGGTGACGGACATCGCCCGCCAGGAGATCCGCAGCTACAAGCAGCTGCCCAAGAACTTCTACCAGATCCAGACCAAGTTCCGCGACGAGCGCCGTCCGCGCTTCGGCCTGATGCGTGGCCGTGAGTTCATCATGAAGGACGCCTACAGCTTCGACCGCAGCCCCGAGGCGGCCAAGGCGAGCTACCAGGTGATGGCGCAGGCCTATCGCCGCATCTTCGACCGCTTCGGCCTGCGCTACCGCGCCGTGGCGGCGGACAGCGGCGCCATCGGCGGCGACCTGAGCGAGGAATTCCAGGTCATCGCCGCAACGGGTGAGGACGCCATCGTCTACTGCCCCGACAGCGACTACGCCGCCAACATGGAGAAGGCAGAGGCGCTGGCGCCCACCGGCCCACGCGGCGCGGCGACGCAGCAGATGACCAAGACGCCGACGCCCGGCAAGTCCACCTGCGAGGACGTGGCGGCGCTGCTCGGCGTACCGCTCTCGACCACGGTGAAATCGCTCGTACTGGCCACGGACTTGCTCGACGACAAGGGCGCCATCAAGGCCACCCAGGTCTGGCTCCTGCTGCTGCGCGGCGACCACGACATGAACGAGGTCAAGGTCGGCAAGCTGCCCGGCCTGGCCGGCTTCCGATTCGCCACCGTGGGCGAGATCGAGGCCCACTTCGGCTGCAAGCCCGGCTACCTGGGCCCGCTCCACATGAAGCAGCCGGTCAAGGTTGTGGCCGACCGCGAGGTGGCACTGATGGCCGACTGGATCTGTGGCGCCAACGAGCCCGACTTCCACATCACCGGCGTCAACTGGGGCCGCGACCTGCCCGAGCCCGACCTGGTGGCCGACCTGCGCAATGTCGTCGCGGGCGATCCGTCGCCGGACGGCAAGGGCGTGCTGGCCATCGAGCGCGGCATCGAGGTGGGCCACGTCTTCTACCTGGGCACCAAATACAGCCACGCCATGAGCGCCACCTTCCTCGAAGAAGACGGCAAGCCGCGTCCGCTGGAGATGGGCTGCTACGGCATCGGCATCACCCGCCTGCCGGCCGCCGCCATCGAGCAGAACCACGACGAGCGCGGGATCATCTGGCCCGATGCGCTGGCGCCCTTCACGGTGGTGCTGTGCCCCATCGGCATGGACCGCAGCGCCGAGGTCAAGGCCGCCGCCGAGGCGCTGTACGACCAGTTGCTGGCCGATGGCGTGGACGTGCTGCTGGACGACCGGAACGAGCGCCCCGGCGCCATGTTCGCCGACTGGGAATTGATCGGCGTGCCGCACCGCCTGGTCATCTCCGACCGCGGCTTGAAGGAAGGGCAGTTCGAGTACCAGCATCGCCGCGACACGGCGGCGACCAAGGTGCCGGCGGCCGAGGCGGCGGCCTTCCTGAAGGGCCGCCTGGCGGTGTGACGCGGCGCCCGGCCTTCGCCGACGCGCAGGCCGGCGGGCTGGACGGCACCGCTGCGGCCGCCGTTTCGGCCGGTGCTGCGGCGCCCTCCGCCATGCAGGCCGGCCGCCGCGGCTTCCTGGGGCGCGCCGCGGGACTGGCATCCTGGGCCGGCCTCGCCGCGCCGCTGTGGCTGCCCTCCACCGCCCATGCCGGCGCCCAGATCGAGGAGCCGCTGGCCGATGCGGTGCGCACCGCACTCAGCTCGGCCATCCTCAACAACGCCCCGCCGGTTCCTGAGTTCGACGACTTCGCCGGCCGGCTGCACTACCTGCGCTGGCTCGGCACCATGGGCGACCGGTTGCGGCGCAAGGTGTCCGATTGGCAGACCCGCAAGGAGCTGCTGCAGACCATCTGGTACGAAAGCCGCCGCGCCGGCCTGGACGTGAGCCTGGTGCTGGGCCTGATCCAGGTCGAGAGCAACTTCCGCAAGCACGCGGTGTCGAGCGCGGGTGCGCGGGGCTACATGCAGGTGATGCCCTTCTGGGTGCGGACCATCGGCAACGGCGACCCCTCGGTGCTGTTCCACATGCAGACCAACCTGCGCTTCGGCTGCGTGATCCTGCGCCACTATCTGGACCGTGAGCGCGGCGACCTGTTCATGGCGCTGGGCCGATACAACGGCAGCCGCGGCCGCGCGCCGTACCCGGACGCCGTCTTCGCCAACCAGCGCAACTGGACCTTCGATCCTCGTCACACCCCGGGCGGCGCAGGCGAGTGACTGGCCGGGCGCCGGCCGCCGCCCAGACCGTCGCCGGAGGGCCGCCGACGCCGCGCCCTTCAGTGGCGCACCGCGGGATCGGGCTGCGCCGCGGCCGGTCCGCCGCGTGTGACCATCACCTGGTCGATGCGGTGGCTGTCCACGTCCATCACCTCGAAGGTGAAGCCGGCCCAGCTCACGCTGTCGGTGCGGCGCGGCACGCGGCGCAGCATCACCATCAGGAAGCCGGCCAGGGTCTCGTACTCGTCCTCGTGCGGCATCTCGTCGATGCCCAGGGCGCGCTGCACGTCCTGGATGGGCGTGACGCCGTCGATCAGCCAGGAATGCTCGTCGCGCTGCACGATCTGCTGCTCGTCGGTGGAGGCCGGCACCAGATCGCCCATCACCGTGCTCATCACGTCGTTGAGCGTGATGACGCCCACCACGAGGCTGTATTCGTTGACCACGATGGCAAAGTCCTCGTGGGCCGAGCGGAACTGCTCCAGCACCTCGGTCAGCGTCAGCCGGTCGGGAATGACCAGCGCCTTGTGGATCGGTAGGCCCTGGTCGAAGGACAGGGGCTGGCCGCCCAGCACGCGCTGGAACATGTCCTTGGCGTCGACATAGCCCAGCACGTGGTCGATGTCGCCCTCGCAGACGGGGTAGGCCGAGTAGGGCTCGGCCACGATGCGCGCGCGCAGCACCGACTCCGGATCATCGTGGTGCAGCCAGGCGATGCGCTCGCGCGGCGTCATCACGCTGTTGACCATGCGCACGTCCAGTTCGAAGACGTTCGCGATCACCTGGTGTTCCTGCGCCGCAAGCACGCCGGCGCGGGTCCCGGCTTCGGACATGGCCAGTATGTCGGCCAGGGTGATCTTGTCCTCGCGCACCATCGGCAGGCCAAGCAGCTTGAACAGGCCATCCGTCATGCGGGTGAACAGCCAGGTGAGCGGGCCCAGCAGCGTGATCAGCCAGCGCATGGGCCGGGCGATGCGCATGGCCATGCGCTCCGGCTCGCTCATGCCCAGCCGCTTGGGGAAGAGGTCGGCGAAGACCAGGAAGGCCGCGATGATGGTGATGAAGGAGGCGGTGAAGGCGGCTCGCTGGGCGTTCTCGGCATCGAGCGCCAGCTCGAACAGGCGCGCGAAGTAGGGCGTCAGCGCCCCTTCGCCCACCACGCCGCCCAGGATGGCGATGGCGTTCAGGCCGATCTGCACGACGGTGAAGTAGTGGCCCGGCTGCTCCTGCAGCGCGATCACCTCCTGGGCCCGCGCGTCCCCGTCATCGGCCAACTGGCGCAGGCGCAGCCGGCGGGCGGCGGCGAGCGAGATCTCGGCGACGGAGAAGAAGGCGCTGACGGCAATCAGCAGCGCGATCAGGAGCAGGCTTTGGGTCAGGGTCATCGGCTGGCAGGAAGTGGCGCCGGCCTGAGGATAGCGCCCCGGCGCACGGCGTCACCCGTGTCTCAGCCCCGCTAGCATGCCGGGCCGCGCTCGAACGGCAGGCGCGCGAGCGAGCAGGTCCCACGCGGCCCGGGACGCCCTCCGTGGCGTCGGGTTACTGCACGAAGCCGATGCGTGTGCGCTGGCTGCCGGCGCTGCGCGGCAGGTCGTCCGCCTGCATCTGCTCGCGCCGGGCCAGGCGGGCATTGCCGAAGCCGGTCATCAGCGCGCGCCGCATCTCGCGCGGCGCCAGGCTGGCGAGCACGTCCAGCACGTCGTCGGCCGGCTCGGCAGCCAGGTGGCGGCCCCAGTCGTGCTCGGCCCGGATGGAGAGGTACAGGTTGCGGGCGATGCGCCGCGCCTGCTCGGCCGAGGGCGCCTCGATCTCGAACACATTCATCCGGTTGAGGATGGGCTCGGGCACGCTGCGCTCGTCGTTGGCGGTGGTGATCCAGATGACCTGGCTGGCGTCGATGGCCACCTCGGCGAACTCGTCGACGAAATGGTGCGCGGTGTCGTGCTCCAGCAGGCCGTAGAGCGCGCCGAGTGGGTCGTACTGCGCGTCGGCACTGGCCTTGTCGATCTCGTCCACCACGATCACCGGGTTGGCGTACTGGCCGTCCACCAGCGCCTCGAACACCTTGCCGGGCTTGGCGCCCTTCCATTGCGAGGAGGCGCCGGAGAGCAGCCATCCGGCCGTCATCGAGCTCATCGGCACCAGTTGCATGCCGGTGCCCAGCAGCTCCGCCAGCTTGCGGGCGAAATGGGTCTTGCCGATGCCGGGTGGGCCGAGGAGCAGCATGGGCGTCACTTCCAGGCCGTCGCGGCTGTCCTGGGCCAGCGCGACGTGGCGGCGGACGTCGTCCAGCGCATCGGTGAAATTGGGGAGCTGCTCGTAGAGGGCCGCCATGTCGGGCACCCCGGAAGGTTTGACCTGGAAGCGCTCCGGGCCGCGCTCGAGCATGCGGGTGTAGGTGCTGCGCAAGGTCTCGTGATCGCGCTCGGGCAGCTTGGCGAGCCGGCGCTCGACCTCATGCGTCTCGTAGACGCTGCGCAGCTGCGCCACGGGCAGCTGGAAGCCTGCGCTGGTGGGGACGAGACTGCGGGAATCCATCGGGAACACCTCCGTATCGAACAACAACACCTGGTGCGATACAGCATAAGACGTGCCCGCGCCGCGTGCACACGGACCGCAGGGGGCCGACAGCCAATGTGGCCTGGCGACTACAAGAGAGTAGGCGGTGCTCGAGGCGCGTGCGCATCAGCCGAGGCCGGGTCGGACGAGGCGGGTGCCGCCCAAAGCAATTCGGCCCGCACGCAGCGAGCCGAATCGAAGCCGGGCTGGCCGGCGGTGGAGAGGTGCCCTGCGTCCTCAGGCGGCCTGGGTCAGCATCTGCTGCAGTTCGCCGGACTCGTACATCTCCATCATGATGTCCGAACCACCCACGAACTCGCCCTTGACGTAGAGCTGCGGGATGGTGGGCCAGTTGCTGTATTCCTTGATGCCCTGGCGGATCTCGGCGTCGTCCAGCACGTTGACCGTGGTCAGCGCCTTGGTGTCGACGCCGCAGGCCTTCAGGATCTGGACGGCGCGGCCGGAGAAGCCGCACATGGGAAAGCTCGCGTTGCCCTTCATGAAGAGCACGACATCACTCGACTTCACGATGCCGTCGATGCGTTGCTGAACGTCGCTCATGGGGTTTCCTGTGGGTGGTGGGGTGATAAGGACGTGGATTATTTCACCGGGGCCCAGGTTCCGCCGGTGCAGCGGGCAATGCCGGACAGATCGTGGCGGTGCTGGATGTCGGCAAAACCCGCGGCCGCCAGCAACTGGCGCACGGCGGCAGCCTGGTCGTGGCCGTGTTCCAGCAGCAGCCGGCCACCGGGCAAGAGGTGGCCGGGCGCGGCGCGGACGATCTGCCGCAGGTCGTCCAGACCATCGGCGCCGGCCACCAGCGCCGAGCGCGGCTCGTGGCGCAGGGCGGGAAGGTGCGGGTCGCCCTCGGCGATGTAGGGCGGGTTGCTGACGATGAGGTCGTAGCCGCTCGGGGGAGCGCCGTCCAGCCAGGAGGCCTGGCGGAAGGCGACGGGCAGGCCGAGCCGCTGGGCGTTCGCCGCGGCCACCGCGAGTGCATCGGCGCTGGCATCGACCGCCTCGACCCGCGCATCGGGCCGGAAGCGCTGCAGCGCCAGGGCGATGGCGCCGCTGCCGGTGCCCAGGTCGAGCACGCGCGGGGCGTGGTAGCCCTCCAGGCAGGTAAGGGCCCAGTCGACCAGCGTTTCGGTGTCCGGGCGCGGCACCAGCACGCGGGCATCCACCTGGAGGTCGAGGCCATGGAATTCCTTCTCGCCGAGCAGGTAGGCGGCGGGTTCGCCTGCCAGGCGCCGTCGGAAGAGGGCGGCGACGCGCGACCATTCGCCGGGATCGAGCGGGTCGCCGTCGTGCGTCAGCAGCCAGGCCCGGTCGTGCGGCGCCCGGCCCAGCGCGAAGAGCAGCAGCAACTGGGCATCGAGCCGATCGAGGCCGACGCGCAGGCCGGCCTGCAGGGCGGCGGCGACGCTCGGTGGGGCGGCTTTTGCGGACAAGTGAGCGGACGTGGCGGCCGCTGGCGCGGGCGCGGCGCTCGCGGCCTCGGCCCCCGCCGTGGTGTCATCGCCAGCCGGCATGCTCGGGCGACCGCTCATGCCTGGCTCGCCTCCAGCTCCGCCAGCTGCTCGGCCTCGCGCGCGGCCTGCAGCGCATCGAGCACCTCGCCCAGGTCGCCTTCCATCACCGCGCCCAGCTTGTAGAGGGTGAGGTTGATGCGGTGGTCGGTGAGCCGGCCCTGCGGGAAGTTGTAGGTGCGGATGCGGTCGCTGCGGTCGCCGCTGCCGATCAGTCCCTTGCGCAGTGCGGCCTCCTTGGCGGCGCGCTCGCTGCGCTCCTTTTCCTGCAGCCGGGCCTGCAGCACCTGCAGCGCCTTGGCCTTGTTGCTGTGCTGGCTGCGGCCGTCCTGGCATTCGGCGACCAGGCCGGTGGGCAGGTGCACCACGCGCACGGCCGAGTCGGTCTTGTTGATGTGCTGGCCGCCGGCGCCGCTGGCGCGAAAGGTGTCGATGCGCAGGTCGGCGGGGTTCAGCGTGATGGCCTGCGTCTCGTCGGGCTCGGGCATCACGGCCACGGTGCAGGCGCTGGTGTGGATGCGGCCCTGGGTCTCGGTGGCGGGCACGCGCTGAACGCGGTGGCCGCCGGATTCGAAGCGCAGCCGGCCGTAGGCGCCGTCGGCTTCGACGCGCAGCACCACTTCCTTGTAGCCGCCGATCTCGCTCTCGCTGGCGCTCATGATCTCCAGCTTCCAGCCCTGGCTGGCGGCATGGCGGGTGTACATGCGCGCCAGGTCGCCGGCGAACAGGGCCGACTCGTCGCCACCGGTGCCGGCGCGGATTTCGAGGAAGGCGTTGCGCGCATCGTCCGGGTCCTTGGGAAGCAGCAGGCGCTGGAGCTCATCCTCCAACTGCTGAAGCTCGGCGGTGGCGGCGGCGATCTCCTCCTGCGCCATCTCGGCCATGTCCGGGTCACCCAGCATGTCGCGGGCGCCGGCCAAGTCGGTCTCGCGCTGCCGGTAGCGGGCCCAGCGCCCGGCGATGGCCGTGACCTCGGCATGCTCGCGTGATAGCACGCGGTACTGCGCCATGTCGGCCATGATGTCCTCGCGCGAGAGCAGGAAGTCGAGCTCTTCCAGGCGCTGGGCGAAGCGTTCGAGTTGGTGGCGGAGGAAGTCTTTCACGGGCGAAGCGGAAGGGGGGACGGGGCCGTGCGGCAAGGGCGGCGCAAGGCGGTTGCGCGGCGGAAGTGAGCAGCCCCCCGTGCAGAGGAGGCTTCAGCGAGCGAGCGTCGCTAGTTGTCGCGGCGCGGGTCGCCGTTGCGCAGGAAGAGCCGGCTCACCGTCTGCGCCGTCTGCTCGCGGTGGGTGGCGTCGCCGGCGTGCAGTTCGGCCAGGGCGCCGTGCAGCATCTTCTGCGTGAGGCCGCGCGACAGGGCCTCCAGCACCGCCTCGACATCGTCGCCGCGGGCGAGCTGGCGGCGGGCGCGGGCCAATTCGGCCGTGCGCCAGGCATCGGTCTGGGCCTGCAACTGCTGGATCAGCGGCACGCTGCTGCGCTGGTCCATCCAGTGCAGGAAGTTCTGCACCCCGGCATCGATGATGGCCTCGGCCTGGGCGACGGCGGCCTGGCGGCTGGCCTCGCCCTGGCGCACCACATGGGCAAGGTCGTCCACGGTGTAGAGGTAGACGTCTTCCAGCGCCTTGACCTCCGGCTCGATGTCGCGCGGCACGGCCAGGTCGACCATGAACATGGGCCGGTGCTTGCGCACCTTGAGTGCCCGTTCCACGGCACCGAGGCCGATCAGCGGCAGGGTGCTGGCGGTGCAACTGACCACGATGTCGAACTCGGCCAGGCGGCCAGGCAGGTCGGCCAGGCGCATGGCCTCGCCGCCCAGGCGGCTGGCGAGCTTCTCGCCGCGCTCGAGCGTGCGATTGGCGATGACGATGCTGGCGGGCTGGCGCGCGGCGAAATGGGTGGCGGCCAGGTCGATCATTTCGCCGGCGCCGACGAAGAGCACGCGGGTCTCGCGCAGGTCCTCGAAGAGCTGGCCGGCCAGCCGAACGGCAGCGGCGGCCATGCTGATGGAATGCGCGCCGATCTCGGTGGAGGTACGCACTTCCTTGGCGACGGCGAAGGAGCGCTGGAACAGCTGGTTGAGCGTGGTGCCCAGCGCGCCGGCCGTCTCGGCGGCGCGGATGGCGTCCTTCATCTGGCCCAGGATCTGGGCCTCGCCCAGCACCATGGAGTCGAGGCCGCTGGCCACGCGGAAGGCATGGCGCGCGGCCTGGCCATCGGTGAGCGTGTAGGTGTGGGAGCGAAGCAGGGCCGGCGAGACGCCGCCGCTGCCGGCCAGCCAGTCGACCGTGTGCTCCAGCGCGGGGCGGTCGGCGGCGCAGTAGATCTCGGTGCGGTTGCAGGTGGAGAGGATGGCGGCCTCCACCGGCGGATGGCCGCGCAGGCCCACGGCGCTGCGCAGACTCTGCAGGGTGGGTGCGATCTGGTCGACGGCAAACGCGAAGCGGCCGCGCAGGTCGAGCGGCGCGGTCGTGTGGTTCAAGCCGAGTGCCCAGACTGCCATAACCGCGCATTATAAAATTTGCGCCCCTCTTCGGCGCCTTGCACTGCAGCAAACCCTCCTATCGCAGTCATTGGCGGACGCATCGCGGCGCATGTCTCCCCTCCAGTTTCTCGATCACCTGCTGAATTTCGTGGCGCCTGCCGTGGTCGTGGCGGGGTTGCTGGCCCTGGGCTTGCGCGTGCTGCAACGCGCACGCTCGCTGCGCGTGCCGTTGTGGAAGCAGGTGGCAATCACCACCGGGGCCGGCGTCGTGACGCTGCTCGGTGGCCTGGTGCTGACGGGTCACGACGGGCGGATGGCGACTTATGCGGCGCTGGCGCTGGTCGCCGGCACCGTGCAGTGGGCCCTGCTGCGCGGCGGACGCTGAGCCGGTCCTTTCCTCATTCCTGCGGGTAAGCCCGAGCTTCCGACGCCGTTGTTCACGCCATAACATGAATATGAATTCATGTTCATGTTGAGTCGATGCAGGAAGAACTCGTCCAGAAAGCCGCCGGCACGCTGCCGGCGCAGCATGCCGTCGCACCCAAGCGCCCGCGCGGCCAGGAGCGACAGCAGGCGCTGATCGAAGCCGGGCTGCAGCTGACGGCCAGCCGCCGCTGGTCCGAGGTGACGGTCAGCGACATCGCCCAGGCCATCGGCTGCTCGGTCGGCACCTTCTACACGCGCTTCCACAACAAGGAGGCCTACTTCGCCGTGCTGCAGCAGCTGCTGGCGGAGGTGCTTCAACAGCGGCTCGACGCCTTCCACGCCGCGCCGGAGCGCGAGGGCGAGACGCCCGCGCAGTTCCTGCAGGCCTGGGTGGGGCTGATGGTCCATTCCTTCCGGCTGCACCGCGGGCTCTATGCCGCAGCGCTGGGGCAGACCCAGCAGCAGCCGCGCGACGCCAACACGGCGCATCCGCTCGCGAAGCTGCGGTTGGTCACGCGCGGACGGCTGGTGGCGGCCATGGCGCGCTGGCCGCAGTGGCAGGGCGAGGTCGCCGCCGCGCGCCTGGGCTTCGCGCACCAGATGCTGCACGGGCTGCTGGTCAGCGCCGTGCTCACCGACCCGGGGCCCGTCCGGCTGGACGAAGCCGCCCTGGTCGCGCAGACCGCCGAGGCGCTCGGCGCCTACCTGGGCATCGCGCCCGACCACCGGGACAACCAGCCATGAAGACCGCCTACGGCCCCACCCTCGACCTCCAGCGCCTGGCCGCGGCCGGCGCGCCGCCGGAGGACGGCGAGGACTTCGACGACGCCCGCCGCGGCTTCCTCGGTAGCGACGACGAGGCCGAGGTGGCCGGCGTCTCCGGCGCGCCGGTCTGGAGTCTGCGCCCCTACGCCTTCCTTGACGACGAGACGCCGGCGCCCACCGTCAATCCGGCCCTCTGGCGGCAGGCGCGGCTCAACCGCATCCACGGGCTGTTCCAGGTCACGCCACGGATCTTTCAGGTGCGCGGCTACGACCTGGCCAACATCACCTTCATCGAGGGCGACGAAGGCCTGGTCGCCCTCGACGCCCTCACGGTGCCCGAGACCGCCGCCGCGGCGCTGCGCCTCTACCGGCGCCTGCGCGACCCCGAGGGCCGCCGGCCGCTGCACACGGTGATCTACAGCCACAGCCACAGCGACCACTTCGGCGGCGTCGCCGGCCTGGTCTCGCAGAAGGACGTGGATGCCGGCCGGGTGCAGGTGATCGCGCCCGTGGGCTTCATGCACCACGCCGTGGCCGAGAACGTGATCGGCGGCGTCGCCATGGCGCGGCGGGCGCAGTTCCAGTTCGGCCACACGCTGCCGGTGGGCGCGGACGGCCAGGTGGATGCCGGCCTGGGCAAGAGCCTGCCGCGCGGCCGGCCCTCGCTGATCGCGCCCACCTGGGAGATCGTGCAGGACGTCGAAGCCCACACCATCGACGGCGTGGCCATTGAGTTCCAGCTGGCGCCCGACACCGAGGCGCCCGCCGAGATGCACTTCTACTTTCCGGGCGAGCGCGCCCTGAACCTGGCCGAGAACGCCACGCGCACGCTGCACAACCTCTGTCCGCTGCGGGGCGCCAAGGTGCGCGATTCGCTGGCCTGGTCCAAGTACCTGCACCAGGCGCTGCAGCGCTGGGGCGATCGCAGCGACGTGGCGCTGGCCCAGCACCACTGGCCTACCTGGGGCCAGGACCGGGTGCAGGGCTTCCTGCGCGAGCAGCGCGATCTGTACCGCTGGCTGCACGACCAGACCGTACGCCTGATGAGCCACGGCCTCAAGTCGGCCGAGATCGCCGAAGGGCTGACCATGCCGGGCCCGCTGGCGCGGCGCTGGCATGCGCGCGGCTTCTACGGCACGGTCTCGCACAACGTGAAGGCCATCTACCAGCACTACCTGTCCTGGTACGACGCCCATCCGGCCAACCTGCATGCGCATCCGCCGGTGGCGGCGGCCGAGCGCTACGTGCGCTACATGGGCGGCATCGACGCGCTGGTCGAGCGCGCGCGCGAGGACCTGGCGCGCGGCGATTACCGCTGGGTGGCCGAGGTCATGAAGCATGCCGTCTATGCGCACCCAGACCACGCCGGCGCCCGCGCGCTGGCCGCCGAGGCGCTGGAGCAGATGGGCTTCGCCGCCGAATCCGCCACCTGGCGCAATGCCTTCCTGCTGGGCGCGCGCGAGTACCGCGAGGGCCCGCCCGCCGCGCCGGCCGTGCCCGGCGGCAGCGCCATGCTGGCGGCGCTGGGCAACGGCCTGCTCTTCGACGCGCTGGCCGTGCGCCTGAACGCGCCCCGCGCCGGCGAACTGGCCTGCGTGGTGGGCCTGCACCTGGTCGACAGCGGCGAGCACTGGCGGCTGGAACTGTCCAACGGCGCATTGAGCCCCATCCGCGTGCCGTCGGCCGAAGCGCCCTGCGACGTGCACCTGACGCTGCCGCGCCGTGCTCTCAACGCGCTGCTGGCGCGGCAGCAGACGCTGCCGGAGTTGGTGGGCGCCGGCGAGGCGCAGCTGCGCGGCGACGCCAGCCTGCTGCCGCGCTTCTTTGGCCTGCTCGACAACTTCAGCGGCAGCTTCCCGGTGGTCGACGCGGCTCGCTGGCCTGACTGACGTCCGCACGCGCGAGGTCGCCGCGCAACGTGCGGCGGCCGGCCAGCGCCCCGACTCCCGATTCCTCCCCAGCGTTCAGGAGACGCGCCATGCCCCAGAACAACCACCAGGAAGAGCACTTCGACTACGTCATCGTCGGCGGCGGCACCGCCGGCTGCACGCTGGCGGGCCGGCTGAGCGAGGATCCGCGCGTCACCGTCGCCCTGCTCGAAAGCGGCGGCAGCGATGCTAGCGGCTGGGTGACCGTGCCCATGGGCTGATCGGCACCGTGCCCACGCGACGCATGAACTGGGCCTTCGAGACCGAGCCGCAGCCCGGTCTGGGCGGCCGTCGCGGCTACCAGCCGCGCGGCAGGGTGCTGGGCGGCAGCTCGTCGATCAACGCCATGATCTACGTGCGCGGCCATCCCTCCGACTACGACGAATGGGCCGCGCTCGGCTGTACCGGCTGGGGCTGGCAGGATGTATTGCCGTACTTCCTGCGCGGCGAGGGCAACACGTCGCTGCCGGCCTCCGCCCTGCATGCGACGGATGGGCCGGTGAAGGTCTCCAACATCCGTTCGCCGGCCGCCTTCAACGAGCGCTTCCTGGAGGCGGGGGTGCAGTGCGGCTACGTGCTCAACCCGGACTTCAACGGCGCGCAGCAGGAGGGCGTGGGCTGGTTCCAGGTCACGCAGAACGGCGGCGAGCGCTGGAATGCGCAGCGCGCCTACCTGGCACCGGCGCGCAACCGCCCGAACCTGCGCGTGATCACCGGCGCCCACGCCCTGGGCCTGCGCATGGAAGGGCGACGCGTGAACGGCGTGGACGTGTCGGTCGGCGGCCAGCGCCGCAGCCTGACGGCCCGCGCCGAGACCCTGCTGTGCGCCGGTGCCTTCGGCAGTCCGCAACTGCTGATGCTCTCGGGCATCGGGCCGGCCGAGGCACTGCAGGCGCAGGGCATCGCGGTGCGGCACGCGCTGCCGGGCGTGGGCCGCAACCTGCAGGACCATCTGGACTGCGTGCTGTCGCGGCGCTGGTTCGACCTGGAACTCTTCGGCCGCACGCCGCAGGGCCTGGTGTCGCTGTTCCAGCACTGGGGCCGCTGGCGCCGCCAGCGCGAAGGCTGCTTCAGCACCAACTTCAACGAGGCCGGCGCCTTCCTGTGCAGCCGGCCCGGGCTGCCCCGGCCCGACATCGGTCTGCATTTCTCGCGTGCCCAGGTGCAGGACCATGGCCGTCGCCAGATGCCCGGCCATGGTTACGGCCTGCATGCCTGCGTGCTGAGGCCGGCGTCGCGTGGCACGGTGGGCCTGCACAGTGCCGACCCGCATGCGGCGCCGCGCATCGACCCGGCCTTCCTCTCCAATCCGCAGGACATGGCGGCCATGGTCGAGGCCTACCGCATCTGCCGCCGCATCCTCGCCGCGCCGGCCTTCGCCGACGTGCGCGGCATTCCCGGCCGCGCCGAGCCCGACCCGGCCGACCGCATGGGCGTGGAGGCCTACATCCGTGCCACCGCCGACACCATCTACCACCCCGTCGGCACCTGCCGCATGGGGCAGGACGCGCAGGCCGTCACTGATCCTGAACTTCGCGTGCACGGCCTGGACGGAGTGCGAGTGGTCGACGCGTCGGTCATGCCGCGGCTGATCGGCGGCAACACCAACGCGCCGACCTACATGCTGGCGGAGAAGGCGGTCGACCTGATCCGCGGACGCACCGCGCCGGCTGCAGCGACCGCATCGGTGACCGAATCGGCTGCCCTCTCGCTCGCGTAGTCCGTCCCGCCCCAGACTGCCACCAGCCGCCCATCGCCCGCCCGCTCAGGCACCGACGACCCAGGAGTCCGCCCATGCCCGCCGCCCAACCGCCCGAAGCCCCCGCCTACCAGGGCCACGCCGGCCGAACCCTGGCCGAATCCCGCCCCTGGTGGCCCGAGCCCGCCCGTCCCAAGCCCGGCACGCCCAACGTGCTGGTGGTGCTGTTCGACGACGTCGGTTTCTCCGACTTCGGCTGCTACGGCTCCGACATCGCCACGCCCACCATCGACGCGCTGGCACGGCAGGGCGTGCGCTGCACCGGCTTCCACACCACGGCCATGTGCTCGACCACGCGCGCCTCGCTGCTCACGGGGCGCAACCACCATGCGGTGGGCATGGGCTGCCTGGCCAACTTCGACTCGGGCTACCCCGGCTACCGCGGCAAGATCGCGCGCGACGCGCCCACGCTGGCCGAGATGCTGCGTCCACACGGCTACAACAACTACATGGTCGGCAAGTGGCATGTCACGCCCGTCAGCGAGACCGGCCCCGGCGGCCCCTACGACGGCTGGCCGCTGCGCCGCGGCTTCGACCGCTTCTATGGCTTCCTCGATGCCGAGACCGACCAGTACAGCCCCGAGCTGGTCCAGGACAACACGTTGATCGCCGCGCCCGGCACCTACGAGACCGGCTATCACCTGACCGAGGACCTGGTGACCCAGGCCATCCGCATGATCGCGGACCACCAGGCCGACCGGCCGCGCCAGCCCTGGTTCACCTTTCTGGCGCTCGGTGCCTGCCACGCGCCGCATCAAGCGCCGGCCGAACTCATCGCGCACTATGACCAGCGCTTCGCCCACGGCTGGGACGAGGAGCGCGCCCGCCGCCTGGCGCGCCAGATCGCCATGGGCGTCGTGCCGCCCGGCACGCAACTGCCCGAGCGAAACCCCGGCGTGGAGGCATGGGACGACCTTCCGCCCGAGCAGCAGCGCCTGTTCACCCGCCTGCAGGCCGCCTATGCCGCCATGCTCGACCATGCCGACCGGCATCTGGGGCGGCTCGTCGCCTTCCTGGAGGAAGCGGGCCTGCGCGATGACACGCTGATCCTCGTGCTCTCCGACAACGGCGCCAGCCAGGAGGGCGGCCCGCTCGGCATGGTCAATGCCATGGGCCCCTTCAACCTGCTGCAGGAGACGCTGCAGACCAAGCTCGCCCGCATCGACGACATCGGGGGGCCCGACACCCACAGCAACTTCCCTTACGGCTGGGCCATGACGGCCAACACGCCGCTCAAGCGCTACAAGCAGAACACGCATGGCGGTGGCATCCGCGATCCGCTGGTCGTCTCCTGGCCGCGCGGCATCGCCAGCGACGGGGCGCTGTGGAAGGGCTTCTGCCATGTGAGCGATCTGGCACCCACGGTGCTCGACCTTCTGAAGCTGGCGCCGCCCACGCAGGTGGAGGGCGTCGCCGCGCAGCCCATGACCGGCCAGAGCTTCGCCGCCTGCCTGCGTGACCCCGCCGCGGCCTGGCAGCGCGGGCCGCAGTACTTCGAGATGTTCGGCCACCGCGGCCTGTGGCACGAGGGCTGGAAGGCCGTGGCCTGGCATGCGGTCAACACGCCCTTCGAGGCCGACGTGTGGGAGCTCTACCACCTCGACGAGGACTTTTCGGAGACGCGCGACCTGGCCGCCGTGCATCCCGAGCGGCTGGAAGCACTCAAGACCCTGTGGTGGCGCGAGGCCGAGGCCAACCAGGTGCTGCCGCTGGACGACCGCTTCGCGCCGCGCTTCGCCGAGAACGGCCGGCGCGTGCACGGCCCGCGCACGCAGTTCGTGCTGCATGCCGGCATGGGCCACCTGCCCAACGACGTGGCGCCCGACGTGCGCAGTCGCGACTACCGCATCGAAGCCTACGTGCGCATCGACCGCGCCGATGCCCTGGGCGTACTGGTGGCCCATGGCGACGCCACCTGCGGCTACAGCCTGTACCTCAAGAACGGCCACCTGGTGCACGACATGAACGTCGGCGGGCGCCACCACCTCATCGTCTCGGAGCGCCCCTTCACGCCTGGCCACCATGTGCTGGGCCTGCAGATGCGGCTCGGGTCCTGGGTACGGGTGCGGCTGCCGGTGATCGGCATGACCATCATGCCCTCCACCCGCACCGCCACGCTGCTCATGGACGGCGAGCCGGTGGGCCGGCTGGACACGCGCATGCTGGGCTTCAACAGCCAGGTGTCCTTCTCGGGCCTGGACATCGGGCTGGACCGTGGCAGCCCGGTATCGCACTACGAGGCACCCTTTGTGCTTCAGGGGGCACGGCTTTTCCGCGTCGAGTACCAGCTCGATCCGCTGCAGCGCCTCGATCCTGAATTGCTGGCACTGGTGGAGATGGCCCGGCAATAGCGCTTTTCCCCGCATCGACAACACCGAACGACACAACCAGAGGAGAGACCCATGCAACGCCGAGAACTGCTTGCCGCCGGCCTGGCGGCCCTGCCTGCCTTCGCGCACCTGCCGTCGCGGGCGCAGACGCCCCTGCGCATCGTCACCACCGACCAGCCCGGCGGCGGCATGGACGCGCTGCTGCGGCCTCTGGCCGACCGCCTGGGCCAGAGCCTGGGACGCCCGGTTCTGGTCGAGAACCGCGCCGGCGCCCAGGGCCGCATCGGCGGACAGGTGGTCGCCAGCAGCCCGGCGGACGGCAACACGCTGCTGGTGACGGTCCAGGCCGGCGTGGTCATCAATCCGCAGGCCTATCCGAGCTGGCCGTACAACACGCTCACCGATCTGGTGCCGGTGACGGACATGGGCCGCGGGAGTCTGCTGCTGCTGACCGGCCCGTCGATGCCAGCCAACGACTTCGCGGGTCTGGCCAAATGGTTGCAGGCCCAGCCCAGGGGCAGCGTGAGCTACGGCACCTACAGCCCCGGCACCATCTCGCATTTCGGCGGCGTGCTGCTGGCCCAGTCGCTGGGCGTGGACATGGTGGCCGTGCACTACAAGGCCTCGGGCGATCAGGTGCGCGACATCGCCGGGGGACAGGTTGCGTTGGGCTGGGGCCCGGCGGCCGGCTCGGTGGGGCAACTGATCAAGGCCGGGCGCCTCAAGGCCATGGCCTATCTGGGGCCCAAGCGCCTGCCGGCCTTTCCTGAGGTGCCCACCATCCGGGAACTGGGCCATCCCTCCGTGGAGATGGATGGCTGGATCGGCGTCTTCGCGCCCCGCGGCACGCCTTCCGACGCGGTCGTACACCTCCAGCAGGAGATCGCCCGCGCCATCGCCGCGCCGCAGATGCGCGACCTGTACCTCAACGTCGGCTTTGCACCCGGTGGCGCGCCGCCGGCCGAATTCGCGCAGCTGGTCAAGTCGGACTGGCAGCGCTTCGGTGACACGATCCGGATGATGGATTACCGGCCCGAGTGAGCGGTGCCCGCGGAGCCTCCGTGCCTGCCGAGCACCCGCGCAATCGACGGCGACTGGCGGCTGGTTCCGGTCCTTACCGGCAGTCTTCTGCCGCTCAGGCCAGCGGCGCGGGCGCCGGCGGCATTGCCGCTACCACCGGCGTGACCAGCGGCAGGCCCGCGTGCTTGAAGTCCTCCAGCATGGTGAAGAGCAGGTCGCTCTTCACCCCGCCGGCCACGCGCGGGCTGTTGACGTAGGCGATGGCCTGGAAGATCAGCATGCCGTTCTCGATGCCTTCGAGCGACACCGACGGTGCCGGCGTCGGCAGGATGGACGGATGCGCCGCACAGGCCGCCAGCATCAGCTCGCGCACATGGCGTGCATCGCTGGCCAGCGGCATCGGCAGGCGGATCAGCACGCGGCCCTCGGCATTGGCCAGCGTCATGTTGCGCACGGTCTTGGTGATGAACTCCGAGTTGGGCACGATCACCGTGGAGCGGTCGGCCAGTTGGATCTCGGTGGCGCGCACGTTGATGCGCCGCACGTCGCCCTCGGTGGTGCCCAGCACCACCCAGTCGCCCACCTTCACCGGCCGCTCGGCCAGCAGGATCAGTCCCGAGATGAAGTTCTGCACGATGGCCTGCAGGCCGAAGCCGATGCCCACCGACAGCGCACTGGCGATCCAGGCGATGCGGTTGATGCCGATGCCCAGCGCCGACAGCGCCATCGCCACCACCAGCACGCCGCCCGCATAGCCCAGCAGCGTGGTGAGCGAGCTGCGCATGCCGGGCTCCAGGCCCGAGGCCGGGAAGTAGCGCGTGTCCAGCCAGACGCGCAGCACTCGCAGGGCGATGAAGCCCGCCACCAACACCGCCAGGGCGCTGAACAGGGCCGCGGGCACGAACTGGAATTCGCCCACCTGCAGGCCGCTGCCGAACTGGCCAGAGCGCTGCACCACCTCTTCCGGGCCTGTGCCCAGCGGCGCCATCAGCGTGATGACGAGATAGAAGAAAAGCGCGAGCCGAAGCACGCCAGACAGCAGCACCGCGGCCTGGTCGAGCCGGGTGGGCTGCAGGCCGAAGCTGGCCGCCAGCCGTTGCCCGGTGGCGCTGCGCGCCGCGAGCAGCGCCATGCACAGGTCGTCGACGAACTTGAACAGCACGTAGAAGGCACAGCCCACGATGCCGGTCCAGATCAGCTGGCTGGCCACCAGGCTGGCCAGCGCCACGTAGCCGCTGACGAGCAGCGCCACGACGGCCAGCAGCACCACGCCGACGAGCCCGCGCAGCAGGCCCACCCACACGGGGCGGATCGTCTGGGGGGGCACGGGGCCATCGCCGGCATCCGCACTGCCGCTGGCGTCGGTCCCGGAGCCGACCTGCGCCTCGCCGCCACCGCCCGTGGCCGCCGGACGCAGCCGGAACATCAGCAGCGCCACCAGCAGCGTCAGGGCGGCGGCCGTGGCCGCCTGGGTCGCCTGCAGGGCCGCATAGCTGGCTTCGACCAGCGCATTCACCTGCGCCGGGATCCACACCAGCGCGCCGACGATGGCGACCAGCAGCGGAAAGGGCCGCAGCCGCAGCGCCATGGCGTCCGCGATGGGCGGCAGGCGCCAGGAACGCCGCGCATTGGCCAGCAGGGCGCGGCCCAGGCTGAGCACGAAGGTCATGAACAGCGCGACGCCGATCAGCTCCTTGACCAGCTCCCGCGCCGCCTCGCCCAGCAACTGCCGGTCTTCCAGCAGTCCGCGAAAGCCGTGCAGCGCCAGCGCCACCAGCAACATGTTCACGAAGACCACGGCGATCACCAGCAATGATCGCCGTAGGCGTCCGCCGGGAAGGATGCGCTGCGCCAGCGCCACCAGGCCGCGCTCGGCCAGCATGTTGCCCAGCGTGATCAGCCCCAGCACCAGTAGCAGCGCGCTCAGCACGACGGCGCGGTTCGCGGGCGACAGGGCGGCGGAGGCGGCGGCGCGAAGTTCGTCCAGCAGAGGCTGCAGCCGGTCCCGGTCGTCGGGCCAAGCGTCGGCGATGCCACGCCAGAAGACCGGCGACAGCGGCGAGGCCGTGCGTTCGGTCAGGCGCGCCTCGAAATCCTGGCGGCGCTTGTTCAGCAGTTCGGTCGCGCGCTGCTGGGCATCGACCACCACCAGCCGCGCCAGGCGGATGTCGGCATCGACGCCATTGCGCTCGCGGGTGAGCGTGGCGCGCTGGCGCGTGATGTCGGGGTCTTCGGTGGTTCCGGCTGCCGGTGCCGGTCCGAGCTCGCCCAGGCGGGCATTCAGGTCGTTGAGCTGGCCCGTGCGCAGGTCGATCAGCTTCTGCGCCGCCGTGCCGATGGCATCGACCTGGCGCACCAGCAGGCGGGCCTCGTCGCTCGTCTCGGCCGATTTGGGCAGGGCCGTGAGCTGGGATCGCAGCGTGGCGATGTCGGCCGGTGCATCGGCCTGCGTGGCCGGGGTCGAGGCGCCGGAGGCGGGCTGGGCCCAGGCCGTGGGCAGGTGGGGCAGGCCCGTCCACAAGGCCAGCCAGAGGGCGAAGAGGCAGAGAAGACGCGGAGTCGGGCGCATCCGCTGGATCATAGGCAGCGCGGTCTGCCGGGCCTGTCGGCCGGCGCTGGCAGCGTGGGCATCGCATGCGATAGCCCCCGAGGCCCAAACCCTTCAAGCGCGCATGGGCGCCAGACGATCAGGCCGCCGGCGAGAACAGGTCGACCCGGTCCGTGATGATGCCGTCGGTGCCCAGATCGACGAGCCGCTGCGCCGCCCATTCGTCGTTCACCGTGTAGCTCAGCTGCCGGAAGCCGGCAGCGCGGGCGTCGGCCACGGTCTGCGCGTCCCACAGCGCATGGTTGCAGACGATGGCCACGCAGCCGAGCTGGCGGGCGATGTCCAGCCAGTCGCCGCGCATGGCGTCGAGCAGCAGGGCCCGAGGCAGGGTGGGAGCCGCATCGCGTGCAGCCGCGAGCGCATCGGGGCGGAAGGAGCTGAGCAGTGGCGGCACGGCCGCATCCGTCCACAGCCGCGCGGCCTCGCGCGCGACGGCGGCACCGGTCTGGGCGTCGGTACCGGGCGTGGGCTTGATCTCGATGTTGAGCAGATGGCCGTTCGCCAGGCAGAAGCGCGCCAGCGCGGCCAGCGTGGGCAGCGGCTCGCCGGCGTAGCGCCGCGAATGCCAGCCGCCCGCGTCGAGCTGAGACAGCGCGGCCCACGGCTGGTCGCCGCCGATGCCGGGCATGCCGGTGGTGCGCGCCAGCGTGGCGTCGTGCATCAGGAAGACCACACCATCCTGGCTGAGCTTGGCATCGCACTCGAACATGCGGTAGCCGTATTCCGCGCCGAGGCGGAAGGCGGCCAGCGTGTTCTCCGGCGCGAGCTTGCCGGCGCCGCGGTGGGCAATCCAGCGGGGATAGGGCCAGGGGGCCATTCAGGACTCCAGGCGCTTGCCCGATCCGGCGTCGAACCAGTGCAGCCGCTCTTCGCTGGCGCCCAGCCGCAGCGTGTCGCCGACCTTGGGCGCCGGCTTGTCGGCATCGGTGCGCATCACGATCTGCTCGTCGCCGATGCGGCCATAGACCAGCCGCTCGGCGCCCAGCAGCTCGACCTGTTCGACGTTCACGGTCCAGCCCGAATCGTGCGGCGCGATGTGCTCGGGGCGGATGCCGAGGATCTTGCCGCTCGGCACGCCCGGCGCGTTCTTCAGCAGGTTCATGGGTGGCGAGCCGATGAAGCTGGCCACGAAGGTGGTGGCGGGGCGGTGGTAGACCTCCTCGGGCGTGGCGAACTGGTCCATCACGCCGCCGTTCATCACGATGATGCGCTGGGCCAGCGTCATGGCCTCGACCTGGTCGTGCGTGACGAAGAGCGAGGTGATGCCCAGCTCGCGGTGCAGCTTCTGGATCTCCAGCCGGGTCTGGGCGCGCAGCTTGGCGTCCAGGTTCGACAGCGGCTCGTCGAACAGGAAGACCTGCGGCTGGCGCACGATGGCGCGGCCCATGGCTACGCGCTGGCGCTGGCCGCCCGACAGCTCGCGCGGCTTGCGCTCCAGCAGATGGCCCAGTTCGAGGATCTTGGCCGCCTTGTCCACCCGGGTCTTGATCTCGTCCTTCGGCACGCCCTGGATGCGCAATCCATAGGCCATGTTGTCGAAGTTGGTCATGTGTGGGTAGAGCGCGTAGTTCTGGAACACCATCGCGATGTCCCGCTTAGCCGGCTCCACGTCGTTGACCACCCGCCCGCCGATGGCGATCTCGCCGGCGGAGATTTCCTCCAGCCCCGCCACCATGCGCAGCAGCGTCGACTTGCCGCAGCCCGACGGCCCCACGATGACGACGAACTCGCCATCCCGGATATCGGCCGAAACGCCATGGATGACCTGGTTGGCCTTGGCGCCCTTGCCGTAGCGCTTGATGACGTTGCGAAGGGAAATACCGGACATAGGTGAGCTGGAAATAGGTTGCGACTAAATGGGCGCGCGATTTCATGCGGGAGACACCGCGGAACCGGCTTTGCCGGGCCGCTGGTGTCGCCCCCTTGAGGGGGGATTCGGCTACACGAAGTGAGCAAGAAACGGGGTGGTCATTTTTCTGTGTCGACGAGGCCCTTGACGAACCACTTCTGCATCAGGACCACCACCACGGCCGGCGGCAGCAGCGCCAGGATGGCCGTCGCCATGATGATGTTCCAGTCGTTGGCCGCATCGCCGCTGGCGATCATCCGCTTGATGCCGATCACCACCGGATACATGTCCTCGGTGGTCGTCGCCAGCAGCGGCCAGAGGTACTGGTTCCAGCCGTAGATGAACTGGATGACGAACAGCGCCGCGATCGAGGTCTGCGACAGCGGCACCAGCACGTCCTTGAAGAAGCGCATGGGCCCCGCGCCATCGATGCGCGCCGCCTCGACCAACTCGTCCGGCACCGACAGGAAGAACTGCCGGAACAGGAAGGTGGCCGTGGCCGAGGCGATCAGCGGCACCGTCAGGCCCGCATAGGTGTTGAGCATGTGGAGGTCCGACAGGACCTTGTAGGTGGGCAGGATGCGAACCTCCACCGGCAGCATCAGCGTCACGAAGATCATCCAGAAGACGAGCTTCTTGAACGGGAAGCGGAAGTACACGATGGCAAAGGCCGACAGCAGCGAGATGGCGATCTTGCCGATCGCGATCACCAGCGCCGTCACCAGGCTGACCCACATCATGCGGCCCACGGCCGCCTTGGAGCCCTGCGTCTCGGCGGTGCCGGTGAGGGCGGCGGTGTAGTTCTCCACCAGGTGCTTGCCAGGCGTGAGTGGCATGGGCACCTGAACGATCTCGTCGCGCGTGTGCGTCGAGGCCACGAAGGCCAGGTAGATCGGGAAGGCGATGATCAGGATGCCCAGCAGGAGCACCACGTGCGAAAGGACCGTCAGGCCGGGGCGTCGTTCAACCATGGGGTGACTCGATCAGTACTGGACTTTTTTCTCGACGTAGCGGAACTGCACCACCGTCAACGCGACCACGATCAGCATCAGCACCACCGACTGCGCGGCCGAGCCGCCGAGGTCCAGCGCGCGGAAGCCGTCGTGCCAGACCTTGTAGACCAGGATGGCCGTGTCTCGCCCCGGGCCGCCCTCGGTGGTGGCATGCACCAGCGCGAAGGTGTCGAAGAAGGCATACACCACGTTGATCACCAGGAGGAAGAAGGTGGTGGGCGACAGCAGCGGGAACTGGATGGTCCAGAAGCGCCGCAGCGGCCCGGCGCCGTCGATGGAAGCCGCCTCGATCAGCGCCTTGGGGATCGACTGCAGCCCGGCCAGGAAGAACAGGAAGTTGTAGGAGATCTGCTTCCACACCGCCGCCACCACGATCAGCGTCAGCGCCTGGTTGGAATTGATCAGATGGTTCCAGTCGTAGCCCATCTTGCGCAGGCCGTAGGCCACCACGCCGATGGAGGGCGAGAACATGAACACCCACAGCACGCCCGCAATGGCCGGTGCCACGGCATAGGGAATGATCAGGAAGGTCTTGTACGCCAGCGCCCCGCGCAGGATGCGGTCGGCAAAGATGGCCAGCACCAGCGACAGCGCGATGCCGCAGCCGGCCACCAGCACCGAGAAGATGGCGGTGACCTTGAAGGACTCGATGTAGGCAGGGTCCTGGAAGAGGTGCTGGAAGTTCTCCAGCCCCACGAACACGGTCGACGTGCCGAAGGCGTCCTCGCTCTGCATCGACTGCAGCACGGCCTGGCTGGCGGGCCAGAAGAAGAAGACCAGGATCACCGCCATCTGCGGCGCGATGAGCACCCAGGGCAGCCAGGAGGATCGGAAGAGGACGCGTTTTTCCATGGGGCTCTGAAACGAAAACGCCCGGCTGGCGTCAGCGCGGGCGTGCGAGTCTACTGCGACGTCAGCTTGCCGGCAGCTTGAATGCCCACCTGGCAGGGTGGGCAGGCGAGGGCCGCTGGCGCGCCGCGAACCGCGCGGTGGGCATCAGCCCCGGTTCGCCTTCTGGAAGCGCTCCAGTTGCTCGTTGCCGCGTTGCACCGCGGCGTCCAGGGCTTCCTTGGCGCTCTTCTTGCCCGACCAGATCTGCTCGGTTTCCTCGTCGATGATGGTACGGATCTGCACGAAGTTGCCCAGGCGGATGCCGCGCGACTTGTCGGTGGTCTTGCGGATCATCTGCGTCACGGCCACGTCGGTGCCCGGCTTTTCCTTGTAGAAGCCCGACTTCTCGGTCAGCTCATAGGCGGCCAGGGTGATCGGCAGGTAGCCGGTGCGCTTGTGGCTGGCCGATTGCACGTCGGCGTTGGACAGGAACTTGAAGAAGTCCGCCACGCCCTTGTATTCAGCGGGCTTCTTGCCGGCCATGACCCACAGGCTGGCGCCGCCGATCACGGTGTTCTGCGGCGAACCTTCGACGTCGGGGTAGTAGGGCAGGGTGGACAGGCCGTAGGCGAACTTGGCGTCCTTGGCCACGCGGGCGTACAGGCCCGACGAGCCGGTCATCATGGCGCATTCACCCGCCGGGAAGGCGGCGTCCGGCACGTTGCCGCGGCCCTTGTAGACGAACAGGCCCTGCTTCGCCATGTTGGCCAGGTTCTCGAAGTGGCGCACGTGCAGCGGCGAATTGAAGGCCAGGCGCGCATCGGTGCCGCCGAAGCCGTTGTTGCGCGTCGCGAACAGCGTGTTGTGCCAGGTCGAGAAACTCTCCAGCTGCGTCCAGCTGATCCAGCTGGTGGTGAAGGGGCACTTGTGGCCGCTGGCCTTGAGCTTGGCGGCGGCGGCGACGACCTCGGGCCAGGTCTTGGGCGCCTTCTCGGGGTCGAGGCCGGCCGCCTTGAAGGCGTCCTTGTTGTAGTAGAAGATCGTCGTCGAGCTGTTGAAGGGCAGGCTCAGCATCTGGCCGTTGGGGGCCGTGTAGTAGCCGGCCACGGCGGGGATGTAGGCCTTGGGGTCGAAGCTCACGCCGCTTTCCTTCATCACCTCGGCCACCGGCTTGATCGCGGCCTTGGAGGCCATCATCGTGGCGGTGCCCACTTCGAACACCTGCAGGATGTGCGGCGCATTGCCCGAGCGGAAGGCGGCAATGGCAGCCGTCATCGACTCGTCATAGGTGCCCTTGAAGGTGGGCACGACCTTGTATTCCTTCTGACTTTCGTTGTACTGCTTGGCGAGGTCGTTGACCCACTCGCCCAGCGGGCCGCTCATGGCGTGCCACCACTGGATCTCGGTCTGTGCGTGCGCCGGGACGGCGGCCATGACGGCCACGGTGGCGGCTGCAGCAAGTTGCGTGAATCGCATGAAGACTCCTGGATGCGAATGACAAAAGTGAAGAGACTATGGCTGTTCTGTGACAGCGTGACGGCGGGTTGTCGCATGGCAGGCGGTCCATGCTCAAGCGGGGAAACCCTTTTTGCGGCCGGGGCGGGCCGGCCGCGCTGCGGCGGTGCAGCAGGCTTGAACCATACTCGACCGTTTTGACAAACGTGTTGATGCCGGGCATGACGAAGACCACCTCGCTGGACAAGGCCAAGATCAAGTTCCTGTTGCTGGAAGGCATTCATCCTTCCGCGGTCGAACTGCTGCAGGCCTCCGGCTACACCCAGGTGGAGACGTTGCCGGGCGCCCTGGAAGGCGAGGAGCTCAAGGCCCGGCTGGCGGACGTGCACTTCCTGGGCATCCGCTCGCGCACGCAACTGACGGCCGAGGTGTTCGCCGCCGCACCCAAGCTGGTGGCGGTCGGTGCCTTCTGCATCGGCACCAACCAGATCGACCTGGACGCGGCGCGCGAGCATGGCGTGGCCGTGTTCAACGCGCCGTATTCCAACACCCGTTCGGTGGCCGAACTGGTGCTGGCCGAGGCCATCCTGCTGCTGCGCGGCGTGCCCGAGAAGAACGCCGCCGCCCACCGCGGCGGCTGGCTCAAGACGGCCGAGAACGCCTTCGAGATCCGCGGCAAGACGCTGGGCATCGTGGGCTACGGCTCCATCGGCGCCCAGCTGTCGGTGCTGGCCGAGGCGCTGGGCATGCACGTGGTCTTCCACGACGTGGTGGCCAAGCTGCCGCTGGGCAATGCGCGCCAGGCCCGCAGCCTGAACGAGCTGCTGGGCCACGCCGACATCGTGAGCCTGCACGTGCCCGAGCTGCCTTCCACGCAATGGATGATGGGCGAGGCCGAGCTCGCGGCCATGAAGCCGGGTGCCATCCTCATCAATGCCTCGCGCGGCACGGTGGTGGTCATCGAGGCGCTGGCCGCCGCGCTGCGCGAGCGCCGGCTGCTGGGTGCCGCCATCGACGTCTTCCCCAAGGAACCCAAGAGCAACAAGGACGAGTTCCAGTCGCCGCTGCGCGGGCTGGACAACGTCATCCTCACGCCGCACATCGGCGGCTCGACCATGGAGGCCCAGGCCAACATCGGCGTCGAGGTGGCGGAGAAGCTGGTGCGCTACAGTGACAACGGCACCACCACGCGCTCGGTCAACTTCCCCGAAGTGGCGCTGCCGGCGCATCCGGGCAAGCACCGCCTTCTGCACATCCACCGCAACGTGCCGGGCGTGCTGTCGGCGGTGAACCAGGTCTTTGCCGACCACCATATCAACATCGCGGCGCAGTACCTGCAGACCAACGACAAGGTGGGCTACGTGGTGACCGATGTGGACGCCGCCTCGTCCGACGTGGCGCACGAGGCGCTGGCCAAGGTGCCGGGGACGATCAAGAGCCGGGTGCTGTTCTAGTCACGGCTTCGCGGCCTGCCTTGGCTTGAGCCGCCGGGCCTCTCGGGGCCCGCATGCCACGCTGCCAAAGCTTCGGCTGATGTCCAGCCTGTCTGCCGCGGGTGGCCGTACGATGGCGCCCCTTGTCATTGCCGGGAGCGCCCATGCCGCTTCGAGTCGTTCAGTTGGGATCGCCGCGCGCCGCCGACGAAGGCACGCGCATCGGAACCGTCCGCCGCCCGCCTCGCGGTGTGCCCAAGGCGGCCTTTGCGTCGGGCAACTGGTACGACGTCTGGTTCCCGGTCCTGGCGCCCTCGGCCGACACCATGAAGCAGGGGCGCGAGGCCGAGACGCCGCAGCAATGGTCCGCCTTCGTGCGCAAATTCAAGGCGGAGCTGAACACGCCGGAGGCCCAGCAGTCGCTCGACCTGCTGGCCGTCCTGTCGCGCGACGCCAACCTGTCCGTGGGCTGCTATTGCGAGCATGAGAGCCGCTGCCATCGCTCGGTGCTGCGCGAACTGCTCGCCACCCGCGGTGCGGTGTTCGCGGACGACGACAGGGCTTGAAAATCCGCTGCCCGCGACCGTCGTTTCCTTCTCCAGTCTCATGCCACGCATCGATCACGTCGCCCTTTGGGTAAACGACCTGGACGCCATGTGCGCCTTCTATTCGGAGGCCTTCGGCGGACAGCCTGGGCCGCTGTACCAGAACCTCACGAAGGGATTCGCGTCCCGCTTCGTGGTCTTCGAAGACGGCGCGCGCATCGAGTTCATGACCACGACGACCCTTGCGCCCATTGCGTGCGCACCTGGCAGCCAGCGCATGGGGCTTACCCATCTGGCCATGGCCGTGGGCAGCGAGGCCCGGGTCGACGCGCTGACCCGGGAGCTACAGCGTCGTGGCTCGCCGTTGCTCGATGGCCCGAGGCGTACGGGCGACGGCTACTACGAAAGCGTCGTGCTCGATCCGGAGGGCAATCGGATCGAGATCACCGTCTAGCCGCGCGGCCGGCGCTGCCAACCCTCGGTGGCCTCGCGAGGGCGCCGGGGTCGAGCGGCGACCGCAATGCCCCTGGTTCAACCGCACGACGCGCCTGCCATGGCTTCCCTCTCCAATGAACGCCCCGACGGTGCGTGATGCGCCGCCTGGAGCACACGGAGTTGAGCGCGCGGTGCAAACCCGATTATGGTGATCACATGTTGCACGGCAGTTCTTGGTCCCCCACGGAAAAGAAGATCTCGCGGAGCGTCTTCGACGCGGCGCTGCAATCCGAACTTGCCGACCTGATCGCGCAGGTCCGTGAAACTGCGGCGACCCTGTCCACGGCCGATGAGTTGTGGGACTTGCAGGAACTGCTCCATCGTCGGCGGCGGGAGATCAGCGACAAGTACGACTACCGCTATCCCTGGCTGGAGTTGTTGTTCGTGTGGCTGCTCAGGGAGCGGCGCATCGCGCTTGCGCAGTTGCAGGGGCTGGAGCCGGAGCGCCTGGCGCGCATTGAGTCCGCGCTTGCGCAGGCCCTGTGCGACGAGGAGCGCGGCGCAGGCGCCGGTCAGGATGACCCGGCTCCCTGATAGCGCCGGGCTCGCCGACTAAAATCCGCCCCCCGGTTCAAGGGCGCGAGGCGCCCTGCCGTGGCGCCTTCCCCCGATGAATGCCCCGACCGCGCTCAATGCGCTGCTGTCGCAGGCCGCCGAGCCGGCGCGTCTGCGCGAGATTCCCTACAACTACACCAGCTTCTCCGATCGCGAGATCGTGATCCGGCTGCTCGGCAGCCGGGCCTGGGAGCTGCTGCAGAGCCTGCGCGACGAGCGCCGCACGGGCCGCTCCGCCCGCATGCTGTACGAAGTGCTGGGCGACATCTGGGTGGTGCAGCGCAATCCCTACCTGGTGGACGACCTGTTGGACAACCCGCGCCGCCGCGGCCAGCTGGTCGAGGCCTTGCGCCACCGCCTGGCCGAGGTGCAGCGCCGCCGCACGCCGCAGGACGACGCCCAGCGCGACACGCTGGTGGGCGAGCTGCTGGTGCTGGTGCAGCAGGCCATCGACGGCTTCTCTGCCCATTTCGACGAACTCGCGGCCCTGCGCCAGAAGGCCCAGCGCGTGCTGCGCCGCTGCACGGCGCGCGACAACATCAAGTTCGACGGCCTCTCGCGCGTGGCCCACGTGACCGACGCCACCGACTGGCGGGTCGAATATCCCTTCGTCGTTCTGGTGCCCGACACCGAGGCCGAGATGGCCGCGCTGGTGGCGGCCTGCATCGAGCTCGGGCTCACCATCATTCCGCGCGGCGGCGGCACCGGCTACACCGGCGGCGCCATTCCGCTGACCTGGAAGAGCGTGGTGATCAACACCGAGAAGCTCGAAGCCATGACCGAGGCCGAGATGGTGAACCTGCCGGGCCTGGACGGCCCGGTGCCCACCATCTGGACCGAGGCCGGCGTGGTCACGCAGCGCGTGGCCGATGCGGCCGAGCGGGCGGGCTTCGTGTTCGCGGTCGACCCAACGTCGGCCGAGGCGTCGTGCGTGGGCGGCAACGTGGCCATGAACGCCGGCGGCAAGAAGGCCGTGCTGTGGGGCACGGCGCTGGACAACCTGGCCTCCTGGCGCATGGTCACGCCGCAGGCCGAGTGGCTGGAAGTCACGCGCCTGGGCCACAACCTGGGCAAGATCCACGACGTCGACAGCGCCGTCTTCGAGCTGCAGTACTTCGCCGCCGACGGCAAGACCCCGCTGCGCAGCGAGCGGCTGGAGATCCCCGGCCGCACCTTCCGCAAGGAAGGCCTGGGCAAGGACGTCACCGACAAGTTCCTGGCCGGCCTGCCCGGCATCCAGAAGGAAGGCTGCGACGGCCTGATCACCAGCTGCCGCTGGGTGGTGCACCGCATGCCGGCGCACACCCGCACCGTCTGCCTGGAGTTCTTCGGCAACGCCAAGGATGCGGTGCCCTCGATCGTAGAGATCAAGGACTTCATGTTCGCGGAGCAGAAGCGCAGTGGCGTGCTGCTGGCGGGCCTGGAGCACCTGGACGACCGCTACCTGAAGGCCGTGGGCTACGCCACCAAGAGCAAGAAGCACGGCGGTGGCCTGCCCAAGATGGTGCTGTTCGGCGACATCAGCGGCGACGATGCCGACGCCGTCGCCCGCGTCACCAGCGAGGTGGTGCGCATCGCCAATTCGCGCTCGGGCGAAGGCTTCATCGCCATCAGCCCCGAGGCGCGCAAGAAGTTCTGGCTGGACCGCAAGCGCACCGCCGCCATCAGCCGCCACACCAACGCCTTCAAGATCAACGAGGACGTGGTGATCCCGTTGCCGCGGATGGCCGAGTACACCGACGGCATCGAGCGCATCAACATCGAGCTGTCGCTGCGCAACAAGATCCGGCTCACCCACGAGCTGGAAGCCTTCCTCTCGCGCGGCAACCTGCCGCTGGGCAAGAGCGACGACGCGCACGAGATTCCTGCCGCCGAGCTGCTGGAAGGCCGCGTGCAGCAGGCCGTGGCGCTGGTGCGGGAGGTGCGTGGCCGCTGGCAGAGCTGGCTGGGTGATGCCGACGCGCTGTTCCCGCAGCTGCAGGACCATTCGCTGCGCGCCAGCTGGAAGACCGAGATCCGCGCCCCGCTGGCCAAGATCTTCGGCGGCAGCGAATTCGCGCCGATCCTGGCCGAGTGCGAGGCCATCCACAAGCGCGTGCTCAAGGGCCGCGTATGGGTGGCGCTGCACATGCATGCCGGCGACGGCAACGTGCACACCAACATCCCCGTCAACAGCGACGACTACGAGATGCTGCAGACGGCGCACGAGGCCGTGGAGCGCATCATGAAGCTTGCGCGCAGCCTGGACGGCGTGATCTCGGGCGAGCACGGCATCGGCATCACCAAGCTGGAGTTCCTCTCGGACGAGGAACTGGCGCCCTTCGCGCAGTACAAGCAGCAGGTCGACCCGGAAGGCCGCTTCAACAAGGGCAAGCTGCTGCGCGGCGATGCGGCCCCGGCCGACGCGCGCCATGCCGACCTGACCAATGCCTACACGCCCAGCTTCGGGCTGATGGGGCACGAGTCGATCATCATGCAGCAGTCCGACATCGGCGCCATCGCCGACTCGGTCAAGGACTGCCTGCGCTGCGGCAAGTGCAAGCCGGTGTGCGCCACCCATGTGCCGCGCGCCAACCTGCTCTACAGCCCGCGCAACAAGATCCTCGCCACCTCGCTGCTGGTGGAGGCCTTCCTGTACGAGGAGCAGACGCGCCGCGGCGTGTCGATCCAGCACTGGCAGGAGTTCGAGGACGTGGCCGACCACTGCACGGTCTGCCACAAGTGCCTCACACCCTGCCCGGTGAAGATCGACTTCGGCGACGTGTCGATGAACATGCGCAACCTGCTGCGCAAGATGGGCCAGAAGAGCTTCCGCCCCGGCAACGCGGCGGCCATGTTCTTCCTCAACGCGACCAATCCGTCGACCATCAAGGCCATGCGCGCCGGCATGGTGGAGGTGGGCTTCAAGGCCCAGCGCCTGGCCAACGACCTGCTGCGGCCCGCTGCGAAGAAGCAGACCGCGCACCCGCCGGCCAGCCTGGGCACGGCGCCGATCAAGGAGCAGGTCATCCACTTCGTCAACAAGAAGATGCCCGGCGGCCTGCCCAAGAAGACGGCGCGCGCGCTGCTGGACATCGAGGACGCCGACTACGTCCCGATCATCCGCAACCCCAAGGCCACGACGCCCGAGACCGAGGCGGTCTTCTACTTCCCGGGCTGCGGCTCGGAGCGGCTGTTCTCGCAGGTGGGCCTGGCGACGCAGGCCATGCTGTGGCATGCGGGCGTGCAGACGGTGCTGCCGCCGGGCTACCTGTGCTGCGGCTATCCGCAGCGCGGCTCGGGCCAGTTCGACAAGGCCGAGCAGATGATCACCGACAACCGGGTGCTGTTCCACCGCGTCGCCAACACGCTCAACTACCTGGACATCAAGACCGTGGTGGTCAGCTGCGGCACCTGCTACGACCAGCTGCAGGGCTACCAGTTCGACAAGATCTTCCCCGGCTGCCGGATCATCGACATCCACGAATACCTGCTGGAGAAGGGCATCAAGCTCGAGGCCAACGCCGCCGCCTACCTCTACCACGACCCCTGCCACACGCCCATGAAGCTGCAGGACCCGATGAAGACCGTGAAGTCGCTGGTGGGCGATCAGGTGCTCAAGAGCGACCGCTGCTGCGGCGAATCCGGCACGCTGGGCGTGACGCGGCCCGACATCTCCACGCAGATCCGCTTCCGCAAGGAAGAAGAGCTGAAAAAGGGCGAGGCCGCGCTGCGCGCCACCCATGCGCTGCCGGCGCAGGGCGACGTGAAGATCCTCACCAGCTGCCCCAGCTGCCTGCAGGGCCTGTCGCGCTACGGCAATGACCTGAACAACGGCCTGCTCGAAGCCGACTACATCGTGGTCGAGATGGCGCGCCGCATCCTGGGCGAGAACTGGATGCCCGAGTACGTGTCGGCCGCCAACGCGGGCGGGATCGAGCGGGTGCTGGTGTGAGCGTGGTCGCAGGCTGCCCGCTGTGCGACGAGCCGGGCGGCCGCGTGGTCGCCCAGGGCGCGCAGTGGCGCGTGATCCATGCACAGGAGGCGGGCTTTCCGGCGTTCTACCGTGTGGTGTGGACGGCGCACGTGGCCGAGTTCTCCGACCTGCCGGACGACGAGCGTGCCGAGTGCATGCGCGTGGTGGTGGCGGTGGAGCGTGCGCTGCGCGATGCGCTGGCGCCCGCCAAGATGAACGTGGCCACGCTCGGCAACATGGTCCCGCACCTGCACTGGCACGTGATCGCCCGCTTCGACTGGGACAGCCACTTCCCCTCGCCCGTCTGGGCGGAGGCGCGCCGGGCGCGCGACATGGTGCGCGAGCAGGGCGTACAGGCCCGTCTGCCCGCGGCGGAGTCGGCCATGGTGGCTGAGTTCGCCCTCCGTTGATCATGAAATTCCCCGCATGGCAGGTCTGACGCCCGGCGCACCGACGCCCGAATCCATCACCCTGCATGCGCAGTCGCGCGTGCTGGAAGTGGGCTTTTCCGATGGCGCGGTGTTCCGCATCCCCTACGAATTGCTGCGCATCAACTCGCCCTCGGCCGAGGTGAAGGGCCACGGGCCGGGCCAGGAGATCCTGCAGACCGGCAAGCGCGAGGTCGAGATCGTCGACCTGCAACTGGTGGGCCACTATGCCGTGCAGCCGCTCTTCAGCGACGGGCACGAGAGCGGCATCTACTCGTGGGACCTGCTGTACGACCTGGGCGCGCGCCAGGCCGAGCACTGGGCCGAGTACGAGCGTCGCATCGTCGAGGCCGGTGCCGATCGCGATGCGCCCATGCCCAAGTCGGGCCCCTCCACCTGCAGTCCGTCCTGAGCGCCGGGCGCTTCGCGCTTTGCGCGAATGTCCGCCGCATGTCAAGGGTCGTCGGCCGGAAGGCCGGGCGATCCGCCTAACATCGGACCCATGAGTTCCACCCACTTCGGTTTCGAGACCGTCGACGAAAGCGACAAGGCGCGCCGCGTGCGCGGCGTGTTCGATTCCGTGGCCCCGCGCTACGACCTGATGAACGACCTCATGTCCATGGGCCTGCACCGGGCATGGAAGGCGTACACCGTGATGGTCGCGAATGTGCGCGAAGGCTCCAAGGTGCTGGACATCGCGGGCGGCACGGGCGACCTCGCGCTGGCCTTCGCCAAGAAGGTCGGCCGCAGCGGTCAGGTGGTGCATACCGACATCAACGAGGCCATGCTGCGCACCGGCCGTGAGCGCCTGCTGGATGCCGGCGTGGTGCTGCCCACCACGGTCTGCGATGCCGAGAAGCTGCCCTTCCCCGACAACCATTTCGACGTCGTCACCGTGGCCTTCGGCCTGCGCAACATGACGCACAAGGACGCGGCGCTCAAGGAGATGAACCGCGTCCTGCGTCCGCGCGGCAAGCTGCTGGTGCTGGAGTTCTCGCAGGTGGCCCAGCCGCTGCGCAAGGCCTACGACTGGTATTCCTTCAACGTGCTGCCGCGCCTGGGCAAGGCGGTGGCGGGCGACGACGCCAGCTACCGTTACCTGGCCGAGTCCATCCGGATGCATCCGGACCAGGAGTCGCTCAAGACCCTCATGAAAGAGGGCGGTTTCGGACATGTGGACTATCACAACATGACGGGGGGCGTGGTCGCCCTGCATGTTGGAATCAAGTGCTGAGGGGCTGACCGGCCCGGCCGCATTGCATGCGGCCGTCAGGTGCAAGGGGAGTGGCGTGCTCGCTATTCACACAACAAGAGAACTACGAGTCGATCTGAAACTGATGTTTCGTATCCGGAAGGAGACTGGACGATGAAGCGAAATCTGTGGGCCGTGCTGCTGGTGTGTGCGTCGATGGCCGTCGTGAGCCTGGACGCCGACGCCAAGCGGCTCGGTGGGGGCAAGTCGATGGGGCGGCAGTCCAACAACGTGACGCAGCGTGAGGCCGCGCCGACGGCCGCACCGGGCGCCCCGACCCAGAACGCGACCAACGCGGCGCCCGCCGCCAGGCCGGGGACGCCGGCCGGCGCGGCGCAGGCAGCGCCCAAGCGGCCCTGGGCCGGCATCCTGGGTGGCATTGCAGCCGGCCTGGGCTTGGCCTGGTTGGCCAATTCGCTGGGCCTGGGCGCCGCCTTCGGCAACTTCCTGCTGATCGCGCTGCTGGTCCTTGCTGCCGTGGTGATCTGGCGCGTGCTGAGCAACCGCTCGCGCGGCGCCGCTGGCCAACTGGCCATGCAGGGCGCTGGCGCAGCCGGTTCGCCGAACATGCCGCGCAGCTACAGCCCGAACAACGTCGGCAATGACGCGTCGGCCCGTCCGTGGGAGCGTC
This sequence comes from Pseudacidovorax sp. 1753, assembly GCF_040544975.1. Taxonomy (NCBI): domain Bacteria; kingdom Pseudomonadati; phylum Pseudomonadota; class Betaproteobacteria; order Burkholderiales; family Comamonadaceae; genus Pseudacidovorax; species Pseudacidovorax sp. 1753. The sequence continues at coordinate 55,719 of NZ_JBEPKY010000028.1, forward strand.
AGCAGGCGGCTTTCGACGGCGCTGCCGCGGGTGGCAACGCAGGGTCGGCTTCGACCCTGGCCGGCGCGACCGGCGTGAGCATCGGCTCGGCCCTCCAAGGGGCCCAGGGGTGGGGCGTGCCGGATGGCTTCGACGCCGACGGGTTCCTGGCTGCGGCCAAGCGCAACTTCGTGACGCTGCAGCATGCCTGGGACCGTGCCGACATCCCCGCGCTGCGTTCCATGATGACCGACAGCATGGTCGAAGAGATCCGCACCCAGCTGGAGGAGCGCGAGCGCAGCTCCGGTGGCCGTCCCAACAAGACGGAAGTGGTGATGCTCGACGCCAAGCTGCTGGGCATCGAGGAGATGCCCGACGTCTACCTCGCCAGCGTGGAGTTCTCGGGCATGATCCGCGAGGACGACTCGGCCGGCCCCAGCCCCTTCCGCGAGGTCTGGAACATGAGCAAGCCCGCCCACGGCGGCGGCTGGCTTGTGGCCGGTGTGCAGGCGCTCCAATAAGGCGCATTGGCCCGTCGGACGGGCCCGGGTTTCTGCATCGGCAGGGGCCCGCCACCAGATAATGGGGACATGGTCACACCATCGTCCCCATTTGCTTTTGTGGAATCGCTGTTCGAGCGCATCGGCGAGCGCCTTCAGCCGCCGGCCTGGGCCATCCACGAAGTCCAGCACCGCGCCGTGCTCTTCCTGAACCATGTGCTGCAGCAGGAGCCCGAAGCGCAGGATCGTCTGGCAAGGCAGAAGGGGCGGGTGGTGCTCTTCCGTTGGCGCAACCTGCATATGCGCCTCGTCGCCACGCCCGCTGGCCTGCTCGACCTGGCGCCCGATGCGGCCCTGCCTGATCTGACGCTGACCGTCACCGAAACCTCGCCCTTCGCCCTGGCCGGCGCCCAGTTGCGCGGCGACAAGCCCAAGGTCGAGATCGAAGGCGACGTGCAACTCGCCGCCGAGGTCAACTGGCTGGTCGACCACGTGCGCTGGGACGTCGAGGACGACCTGGCGCGCCTGATCGGCGATGCGCCGGCCCACGCCGTCGGCAATGCGGCCCGCAAGGTGGCTGGCGCGCTGCGCCAGTTCGTGGACCGCGCTGCACGGCCGCGGTCTTCCGGCGGCAGCGCCGAATGAGGCGCATCGCCCGCGGCTTCTTCATCGTCTGGGTCGCACTGCGCTACGGCCTGGACGAGCTCGTCCTCACCAGCTTCCAGAATCCGCTGATTCGCCGGCTGGCGCGCATCCTGACGTTGGGCCGGCGCCTGGAGGCGCCGCGCGGGCAACGCCTGCGCGAGGCACTCGAAAGCCTGGGCCCGATCTTCGTCAAGTTCGGCCAGGTGCTGTCCACGCGGCGCGACCTGCTGCCGCCCGACATCGCCGATGAGCTCGCCTGGCTGCAGGACCGTGTGCCGCCCTTCGACTCGGCCATTGCCGTGGCGACCATCGAGCGTGCCTTTCGCCGGCCCATTGCCGAGATCTTCGAGCAGTTCGACACCACGCCGGTGGCGAGTGCCTCCATTGCGCAGGTGCACTTCGCCACCCTGCGCCTGCCTGACGGCAGCCTGCGCGAAGTCGCCGTCAAGGTGCTGCGCCCGGGCATGCGCAAGGTCATCGACAAGGACCTGGAGCTGATGGCCATGATGGCCGGCTGGGTCGAGGGCCTGTCGGCCGACGGCAAGCGGCTGAAGCCGCGGCAGGTGGTTGCCGAGTTCGACAAGTACCTGCACGACGAGCTGGACCTGGTGCGCGAGGCGGCCAATGCCGCCCAGCTGCGGCGCAACATGGCCAAGCTCGACATGCTGCTGATCCCCGAGATGTTCTGGGACTGGTGCCATCCCGAAGTGATGGTGATGGAGCGCATGAAGGGCGTGCCCATCGCCCAGCTCGACCGCATCCGTGCGGCCGGCGTGGACATCAAGAAGCTGGCCCGCGACGGCGTGACCATCTTCTTCACCCAGGTGTTCCGCGACGGCTTCTTCCACGGCGACATGCACCCGGGCAACATCCAGGTGAGCCTGGCGCCCGAGACCTTCGGCCGCTACATCGCGCTGGATTTCGGCATCGTGGGCACGCTCACCGAGTCCGACAAGGAATACCTGGCGCAGAACTTCGCCGCCTTCTTCCGCCGCGACTACAAGCGCGTTGCCGAGCTGCACCTGGAAAGCGGCTGGGTGCCGCCCGGCACGCGCATCGACGAACTGGAGGCCGCCATCCGCACGGTGTGCGAGCCCTACTTCGACCGGCCGCTGCGGCAGATCTCGCTGGGGATGGTGCTGATGCGCCTGTTCCAGACCTCGCGTCGCTTCCATGTGGAGATCCAGCCGCAGCTGGTGCTGCTGCAGAAGACGCTGCTCAACATCGAGGGCCTGGGTCGCCAGCTCGACCCCGAGCTGGACCTGTGGGCCACGGCCAAGCCCTTCCTGGAGAAGTGGATGGCCGATCAGATCGGCCCGCGCAAGCTGTGGGAGCAGCTGCGCGCCGAGGGCCCGCGCTACGCCAAGCTGCTGCCGCAGTTGCCGCGCCTGCTGCACGACTACCTGGCGCAGCGTCCCGGCGACGACCGCCGCGAGCTGCAGGAACTGCTGGCCGCGCACAAGCGCACCCACCGGCTGCTGCAGGCCGTGATCTGGGGTGGCACGGGTTTTGTATTGGGCGTGCTGGTCATGCAGGTGCTGCCGCGGTTGCACTGGCTCTGAGCACTTTCCTGCCTCTTCTTTCCGGTTCCAACAACAAGCCTTCATCGAGGAGAACCCGTCGTGCTGCTGTCACTGGTCATCGTCTACCTGCTGGTCACCATCGGCATCGGCCTGTACGCGGCCCGGCGGGTGAAGAACACGACCGACTTCGCGATCGCCGGCCGGCATCTGCCGTTGTTCATGATCGTGACCACCACCTTCGCCACCTGGTTCGGGTCGGAGACGGTGCTGGGCATCCCGGCCAAGTTCATCGAGGGCGGCCTGGGCGGCGTGGTGGAAGACCCGTTCGGCGCCGGCACCTGCCTGATCCTGGTCGGCCTGTTCTTCGCCGGCAAGCTCTACCGCATGACGCTGCTGACCATCAGCGACTACTACCGCGAGCGCTATGGCCGGTTCATCGAGGTGGTGTGCTCGCTGATCATCATGCTGAGCTACCTGGGCTGGGTGTCGGCGCAGGTCACGGCGCTGGGGCTGGTGTTCAACCTGCTGTCGGGCGGCGCGGTGAGCGTGCCGGGGGGCATGGTGATCGGCGTGATCTCCATCCTGGCGTACACGCTCTTCGGCGGCATGTGGTCGGTGGCCGTCACCGACTTCGTGCAGATGATCATCCTGGTGGCGGGCCTGTCGATCATCGCGGTCTTTGCGGGCAACATGGCCGGCGGCGCCGACAAGGTGATCGACCTGGCGGCGAGCAAGGAGCTCTTCAAGTTCTGGCCCGAGCCCAGCTGGCACGACATCGTCTTCTTCTTCGCTGCGGCCATCACGATGATGCTGGGCTCCATTCCGCAGCAGGACGTGTTCCAGCGCGTGATGTCGGCCAACAACGTGAAGGCTGCCACGCGCGGCCCGGTGATCGGCGGCGTGGCCTACATCCTGTTCGCGGCCGTGCCCATGTTCCTGGTGGCGAGCGCGCTGATCATCATGCCCGAGCAGACCACGGCGCTGCTCAAGGAGGATCCGCAGAAGGTGCTGCCCACGCTGGTGATGGAGAAGATGCCTTTCATCATGCAGGTCTTCTTCTTCGGCGCGCTGCTGTCGGCCATCAAGTCCACCGCCTCGGCGACGCTGCTGGCACCCAGCGTGACCTTCACCGAGAACATCTGGCGCCAGTTCCGTCCCCAGGGCACGGACCGCGAAAACCTGCGCACCATGCGCATCACCGTGCTGGTGTTCAGTGGGGCGGTGCTGGCCTATGCCATCCGCATGCAGGGCACCTCGATCTACGAGCTGGTGTCCGGCGCCTACCAGGTGCCGCTGGTCGGCGCCTTCGTGCCGCTGGTCTTTGGCTTGTACTGGAGCCGGGCCACCACGCAAGGTGCCGTGGCCGCCGTGCTGCTGGGCGTCGGCGTCTGGCTGGCCGGCCTGGCGCTGCCGTGGGGCGAGGTGTTCCCGGCGCAGCTGGCCGGCGTCCTCGCCTCCGCGGCGGGCATGTTCGTGGGCTCCCTGATGCCGCAGTGGGTGGCCAACCGGCGCATGCCGCACCGGATGCTGGCCGGGGAATAAGGCGTGACAAGGGCAGGCCGTCGAGGCGTCCGGCTGGGGAAAGCCCGGGGTCGGCGCCTATAATCGTCGGCTTTGCGCGGCGGCCGCCGGCCGCCCGTTTCACGTCTTTTCAGCAGCTTTTTCCATGCCCATCTATGCCTACAAATGCAGCGCCTGCGGCTTTGCCAAGGATGTGCTGCAGAAGATGTCGGATGCGCCGCTCACCGTCTGCCCTTCGTGCGGTGCTGCGTCGTTCAGCAAGCAATTGACCGCTGCCGGCTTCCAGCTCAAGGGCTCCGGCTGGTACGTCACCGATTTCCGTGAGGGCGGCTCCAACACCGCCAAGTCCGGCGGCAACGCCCCGGCGCCGGCCCCCGCCAGCGGTGATGCCGCGGCGCCCGCGCCTGCAGCGGCCTCGCCGGCGCCTGCTGCGCCCGCCCCGGCTCCGGCGCCTGCCGCCAAGGCCGACTGACCCTCGCCTCGCACACCGCACCATGCTCGCCCTGCGCAAGTGGCTCCTGTCCGGCCTCCTGGTCATCGTGCCTCTGGCCGTGACCCTGGGCGTGCTCAACTGGATCGTCGGCACCCTCGATCAGACCTTGTGGCTGCTGCCCGAGGATTGGCAGGAATGGCTGTCCGCCCACCGCATCCGCGGGCTGGGCGTGCTGCTCACGCTGGCCATCCTGCTGGCGGTCGGTGCCGTCGCCAGCAACTTCATCGGCAAGCGGCTGCTGGGTTGGGGCGATGCACTGGTGCGCCGCATCCCGGTGGTGCGCTCCATCTACTCCAGCGTCAAGCAGGTCTCGGACACGCTGTTCTCCGAGAGCGGCAACGCATTCCGCACCGCGGTGCTGGTGCAGTGGCCGCGCGAGGGCATGTGGACCATCGCCTTCGTCACCGGCGCGCCCGGCGGCGACGTGGTCAACCACCTGCATGGCGACTACCTGGGCGTGTACGTGCCCACCACGCCCAACCCCACGGGCGGCTACTTCGTCATGCTCCGGCGCAGCGACTGCATCGAGCTGAAGATGAGCGTGGACGAGGCGCTGAAGTACATCGTCTCGATGGGCGTGGTGGTGCCGGGCGGCCCTGCCGCGCTGCCCACCAAGCAATCCTGACATCACAAACAAGAAGGCGCCCCGCGCGGGGCGCAGGAATCCAAGCATGGCCATGCGTTCTCACTACTGCGGTCTCGTGACCGAGGCCCTGATGGGCGAAACCGTCACCCTGTGCGGCTGGGTCAATCGCCGCCGTGACCATGGCGGCGTGATCTTCGTCGACCTGCGCGATCGCGAAGGCTACGTCCAGGTGGTGTGCGACCCCGACCGCGCCACCACCTTCGCCGCCGCCGAAGGCCTGCGCAACGAGTTCTGTGTGCAGGTCAAGGGCATCGTCCGCGCGCGGCCCGAGGGCACCACCAACGACGGGCTCAAGAGCGGCAAGATCGAGGTGCTGGCGCACGAGCTGAAGGTGCTCAACCCCTCCGTCACGCCGCCCTTCCTGCTGGACGACGACAACCTGTCCGAGACCACGCGCCTCACGCACCGCGTGCTCGACCTGCGCCGCCCTGCGATGCAGAAGAACATGATGACGCGCTACAAGGTGACGATGGAGGCGCGCAAGTTCCTCGACGCCAACGGCTTCATCGACATCGAGACGCCCATGCTGGGCAAGTCCACGCCCGAGGGTGCGCGCGACTACCTGGTGCCCAGCCGCGTGCACGACGGTGCCTTCTACGCGCTGCCGCAGTCGCCCCAGCTCTACAAGCAGATGCTGATGGTGTCGGGTTACGACCGCTACTACCAGATCGTCAAGTGCTTCCGCGACGAGGACCTGCGCGCCGACCGCCAGCCCGAGTTCACGCAGATCGACATCGAGACCTCTTTCCTCACCGAGGACGAGATCCGCGACATGTTCGAGGGCATGATCCGCAACGTCTTCCGCAACGTGGCCGACATCGACCTGGGCGTGTTCCCGGTCATGAGCTACGGCGACGCCATGTTCAAGTACGGCTCCGACAAGCCCGACCTGCGCGTCAAGCTCGAGTTCACCGAGCTGACCGAGGTGATGAAGCGGGTGGAGTTCAAGGTCTTCTCCGGCGCGGCCAACATGGACGGTGGCCGCGTGGTGGCCCTGCGGGTGCCCGGTGGCGGCGCGGCCGAAGGCGGCCTGTCGCGTGGCGACATCGACGGCTACACCGAGTTCGTCAAGATCTACGGCGCCAAGGGCCTGGCCTACATCAAGGTCAACGACTGGTCGCTGGGCCGCGAGGGCCTGCAGAGCCCGATCGTGAAGAACCTGGACGACAACGCCCTGGGCGAGATCATCGCCCGCACCGGCGCGCGCAACGGCGACCTGATCTTCTTCGGCGCCGACAAGGCCAAGGTGGTCAACGACGCCATCGGCGCCCTGCGCGTGAAGATCGGCCAGAGCGCCTTCGGCCGCAAGAACGGCCTGTTCGAGGATCGCTGGGCACCGCTGTGGGTGGTGGACTTCCCGATGTTCGAATTCGACGAGGACAACCAGCGCTGGAGCGCGGTGCACCATCCCTTCACCAGCCCCAAGGACGGCCACGAGGACCTGATGGACACGGCGCCCGAGAAGTGCCTGGCCAAGGCCTACGACATGGTGCTCAACGGCATCGAGATGGGTGGCGGTTCGGTGCGTATCCACCGTGAAGAGGTGCAGAGCAAGGTGTTCCGCGCCCTCAAGATCTCGGCCGAGGACGCGCAGCTGAAGTTCGGCTACCTGCTGGACGCGCTTCAGTACGGCGCGCCCCCGCACGGTGGCATCGCCATCGGCCTGGACCGCCTGGTCATGCTGATGACCGGCGCTGATTCGATCCGCGACGTGATCGCCTTCCCGAAGACGCAGCGCGCGCAGGACCTGCTGACGCAGGCGCCGAGCGCCGTGGACGAGAAGCAGCTGCGCGAGCTGCATATCCGCCTGCGCAACGCGCAACCTGCCGCCTGACGCGCGGCCCCCGGCTGCCGTGCTCCTTTGCACAGGGGCGCGGCAGCCGGGCACAGCGGTCGGCACACCATGGTTCCAGACGCAACGCTGCCGGCCTACAAGATCCCGCAGTCGGTGCTGGTGGTCATCCACACGCCGGCGCTGGAGGTGCTGCTGATCCGCCGGGCCGGCATCGCGCCCGCCTTCTGGCAGTCGGTGACCGGCAGCAAGGACTGGCCCGAGGAAAGCTGGGCCGCCACCGCGGTGCGCGAGGTGGCCGAGGAGACCGGCATCCGCTGCGGCCCCGGCACGCCGCTGGCGCTGCAGGACTGGGGCCTGGAGAACGTCTATGACATCTACCCGCGCTGGCTGCATCGCTATGCGCCGGGCGTGACGCGCAACACCGAGCACCTCTTCGGCCTGTGCGTGCCCGAGGCCGTCACGCCGGTCCTGGCACCGCGCGAGCACGATGCCTGGCAGTGGCTGCCCTGGCGCGAGGCGGCCGACGCCTGCTTTTCCCCTTCCAACGCGGAAGCCATCCTGCTGCTGCCACAATTTCGCGCATGACTGCTGCGCATGCCACGAGCGATCCCGGGCGGGCCGAAAGCGAGTTCGGCGCCCTGTCGACGCTGAGGGTGGCCACCTACAACATCCACAAGGGCGTGCAGGGCGTGGGCCCGGCGCGGCGGCTGGAGATCCACAACCTGGGCCATGCGGTCGAGCAGCTCGATGCCGACCTGGTGTGCCTGCAGGAAGTGCGCAAGCTCAACCGCCAGGGCGAGCGTCGCTTCGCCCGCTGGCCGGAGCAGCCGCAGGCCGACTTCCTCTGCCCCGAGGGCTACCGGGCCGTCTACGAGACCAATGCCTACACCCGCCACGGCGAGCACGGCAATGCGCTGCTCACGCGCTGGCCGGTGGTGCGCCATGGCCATGAGGACATGTCCGACCACCGCTTCGAACAGCGCGGCCTGCTGCATGTGGAAGTGACCCTCGGCAGCCAGCCGGTGCATGCCATCGTCGTGCACCTGGGGCTGATCCGTGGCAGCCGGGTGCGGCAGGTGGCGCAGCTGCAGCGCTACATCGAACGCGAGGTGCCCCCCGGCGAGCCGCTCGTGGTGGCCGGCGACTTCAACGACTGGGGTGCGCGCATGCGGCCCGCCATGAACGATGTTGGCCTGGTCGATCTGGTGATGCCGCGCTGCGCGACCTATCCCTCGCGTTTGCCGCTGGCGCAGCTGGACTTCATCTACGGCCGGGGGCTGCGGCCCGTGTCGCTGTCGGTGCCGCGCGGGCGCATCTGGGCCCGCATGTCGGACCACCTGCCGCTGGTGGCCGAGTTCGCGTTGGACTGAATGTGCAGGCAGCCGTGGTGCGCTACGCGAGGCGCACCATGGTCGGATCACAGCGGCCCATGGCGGTACGTGGGATTGGGCGCCGCGCGCCCGTGGTGAAAAAACCCTGCTGTTACGATTCCGCCCCATGTTGATCCCCGCCCAGCCTGAGGACCGTTCCGCCGTTGCGGCGAGCGACGAGGGCACGCCCGTCTCCGTCAAGATCCGCGAGCGCCTGAAGGCCGCACGGCATCGCTTCCACGCCAACGACAACATCGCCGAGTTCATCGAGCCGGGCGAGCTGGAGGCGCTGCTCGACGAGGTCGAGGTCAAGATGCGCGATGTGCTGCACAGCCTGGTGATCGACATCGACAGCGACCACAACACGGGCAACACGGCCCGCCGCGTGGCCAAGATGTACCTCAACGAGGTGTTCCGCGGCCGCTACGTGCAGGGGCCCAGCCTCACCGAATTCCCCAATGCCGAGCGGCTGAACGAGTTGATGATTGTCGGCCCGATCACGGTGCGCAGTGCCTGCTCGCACCACTTCTGCCCCATCATGGGCAAGCTGTGGATCGGCGTGATGCCGAACGAGCACACCAACGTGATCGGCCTGTCCAAGTACGCGCGCCTGGCTGAATGGGTGATGGGCCGGCCGCAGATCCAGGAAGAGGCCGTGGTGCAGTTGGCTGACCTGATCCAGGAGAAGACCCAGCCCGACGGCCTGGCCCTGGTGATGGAGGCCGAGCATTTCTGCATGCAGTGGCGCGGCGTGAAGGAGACGGACAGCAAGATGATCAATTCCGTCATGCGCGGCGTCTTCCTCAAGGACCCGAACCTGCGCCGCGAATTCCTCGCGCTGCTTCCACGCAAGGGGTGAATGCCATGCTCGTGCGCCTTCTCTATGCCAGCCGTGCCGTCGACGTGTCGCCGGGTGCGCTCGACAGCATCCTGTCCACCGGGCGGGCCCACAACACGGCGTCCGGTATCACGGGCATCCTCTGCTACGGGGGTGGCGTGTTCCTGCAGGCGCTCGAGGGCGGACGCACGGCGGTCAATGCCCTCTACGCCCACATCCTGCGGGACCCTCGCCACAAGGACGTGGTGCTGCTGCACTACGAAGAGATCCAGGAGCGCCGATTCGGTGGCTGGACCATGGGCCAGGTCAATCTCAACAAGCTCAACGCGAGTACGGTGCTCAAGTATTCCGAGCGACCCGAGCTTGATCCGTATGCCGTTTCGGGCAAGGTCTCTCTGGCGCTTCTCGAAGAGCTGATGGCCACGGCTGCCATCGTCGGCAGGCCCTGAAGGTCATCGCTGCCGCTGCGGCAGTCCAGCGGGCGATGCGCCTGGTCGGCTGCGACTTCTCGAGCACGCCCACGCGCTGCAAGCCCATCGTGCTGGCCTGGGGGCGGTGCGATGGCGACGAGGTGATCGTCGAGGCGCTGGAATGCTATCCGACGCTGGACGCCTGGACCGACCGCCTCGCCGCCGAGCCGGCGTGGGTCGGCGGTTTCGACTTTCCCTTTGGCCTGCCGCGGGAGTTCGTGCTGGCCCAGGGCTGGCCGCTGGACTGGACGGCCTGCATGGCGGTCTACGGCGGATGGAGCCGTGCCGAGCTGCGTGAGCGATTCATCGCCTTCTGCGCAGCACGCCCGGTGGGCGGCAAGTTCGCCCACCGCGCCACCGACCGGCCGGCCGGTTCGAGCCCCTCGATGAAGTGGGTCAATCCCCCGGTCGCCTGGATGATGCATGCGGGCGTGCCGCGACTCCTGGCGGCTGGCGCGCGGCTGCCGGGGCAGGGCGGCACGCCGGGCTCGCCCAAGGTCGCGCTGGAGGCCTATCCCGGGCTGGTGGCGCGTGACCTGCTCGGCACGCAAAGCTACAAGAGCGACGAGCGCGCCAAGCAGACGCCTGATCGCCTGGAGGCCCGGCAGCGCCTGCTCATCCATCTGGCGGCCGGCAAAGGGCGGCTGGGCCTGCGCCTCGCCTTGTCGAGCGAGCTCCGCGAAGTGCTGGCCTGCGATGGCAGCGGGGACTCGCTGGACGCCGTGCTATGCCTCATGCTGGCAGCCTGGGGCGCGCAGCGCGCCCAAAGCAAAGGGCCGGGGTATGGACTCCCGGCCCGGATGGACCCGCTCGAAGGCTGGATCGTCGGCGCCTGACCGGCGCGCTGTGAGCGGACGAGGGCTTACTGGCCCATCCAGTCGCTCAACTCGTCAGCATGCTCTTCCTCGTCGGCGAGGATCTCCTCGAGCATGCGGCGGGTGGTCGGGTCCTTGTCGCCAATCAGGGCCACCATCTGGCGGTAGCTCTCGACCGCGATGCGCTCGGCCTTGAGGTTGGCACGCACCATGGCCTGCAGATCCTTCGACTCGTCGTAGTCGGCATGGCTGCGCTTCGACAGGCTGTCGGGCTGGAAGTTGGGCTCGCCGCCCAGTTGCACGATGCGCTCGGCAATGCGGTCGGCATGAGCGGACTCTTCGTTCGCATGCACCAGGAATTCGTCGGCAATCGCCGGCGACTCGACGCCCTTGGCGGTGAAGTAGTGGCGCTTGTAGCGCAGCACACACACCAGTTCGGTGGCGAGCGCGTCATTGAGCAGCTTGACGATGTCGTCGCGCCAGGGGCCGTAGCTGGGCGTCACGGCGCCATCGTCCAGGCTCTTGGCGGCGGCATCGATGGCCTTCTGGTCGAGTTCGAGGCGCTGGCGGGCTGCAAGGGTGTCGTTCATGGCATTTCCTTTCGTGGGGGAGGTTCTGGTTCTGGGCGGGACATGGCCAAGGTGGTGATGAGGTCGGCCACATCAGAGGTGCGCAGCAGCAGTGCCAGCAGCGCGGTGCCGGACAAGAGCCGCCATGGGCGGGTCAGCGCGAGCACCGAACCCGCCGCAGCCGCTCCCGCCACCAGCTTGGCAGGATGCCGGCTGGCGTAGCCCTGCAACAGAGGGTGCGCAAGCTGCCCGGCGGCGTGCAGGGGATGCCGCTGCCACCAGCGCTGGGCCATTTTGCGGCCCATGTCCAGCCAGGGCAGCTTTCGCAGCACGGACGCGCCCCGCGCCGCCACACCTTGCCTTGAACCCGTCGCGTGGCCGCGCTGCGGCGGAGGAGGCGGGATGAGCGCATCCAGCAAAGCCAGCCGAGATTGGGCAAGGCGCTGCTCGGGTGTCAAAGGCAGCGCGGTGTCATCGATGCGTTCAGCGATCGGCATGGCTGCTTTCGGAGAGGGCGTGGAGTACCTGCATGTCTTCGGCCGCCTGGTTCTTCAGTCCGGCAAAGAGGGGGAGCTGAGGTGGCCTCAACGCGAGTGCGATCCCCACGAGCATCAGGACCAGTGCCACGCCGGGCACGATCAGCAGCACCCACTCGAAGCGCCCGTGGAGCACGCCCAGCATCACAGCCACGCCACCCCACCCCAGCGTGAACAAGGCGCCGAGCAGGGCGATGGCGCCGCCGATGGCACGCGTCACCACCGAGCGGCCGGCCTCCGCCACCTCGACCTTGGCCAGGGCGACGTAATTCAAGAGATGGCGCCCGACCAGCGCAGGATGTCGCAGGGCTGCGGAAATGACAGGATGGAGCATGTGCGGTGGTCGGTACGCCTGGGCGTCGATCAGTAGTCGTCGCCGCTGCGGCGGCTGGCAAGCACGATGAGCGCGGTGATCGCGGCACCCGCCGCCGCAGCAATCAGCACGGAACGGACGGGCTGGTCGGCGATATAGCGGGTCGTCACCGTGGCGGCCTCGCCGAAACGTTCCTGGGCACGGCTGGTGGTCTTCGATGCCGCTTCCAGGCCGCGTTGGACGGCCTGCTGAACGCGCGAAGCGATCTGTTCCACCGTCGGCTCCACCTCGCCGCGCAGCTGCCGCACCTTTTGGCCAGTCGCATCGACGGCGTTCTTGGCGTAGGTGCGCGTGCTCTCGGCCGCATCCTGGGCGGCGCCGCGCAGTTCGTCGGCAAGTTGGGAGGGGGTCTTGGCGGTCGAGTTCATGGAGAAGTCCTTGTGGATGGGATGGGAAAGAAGTCAGCCCGCCGGCCGTGGCCGGCGTGCAAAGATGCTAGCGCCTCAACGCCGGCGCAACAGACCCGCGATGAAGCTGGCGATCGTCAGGATGGCGAAGATGACGAACAGGAGCTTCGCGATGCCCACGGCGCCGGCGGCGATGCCGCCGAAGCCGAACAGCGCGGCCACCAGTGCGATGACGAGGAAGACGACGGTGTAGTGCAGCATGGCAGGCTCCTTTCATGCCGGTGCCCACCGGTACCCTGGAGCGGGACCGCGGTTGAAGGCACCTTGTGTTTGCCGATGACGAGAGCTTAAGGAGCAGGCCCGCCCCGGACCTGTCAGCAGCAGGGTCCGGGGGGCGTAGGAAAGCGACGAATCGGGTGGCCCAAGAGGGCTGGATGCGCCTTTGCGGCGGTCGCTGCCCTACTGCTTGGGCATCACGGCATGCAGGCGCGTGCCATGCCCCGGACTGCTGTCCACCGACAGCCTGCCGCCTGCGGCCTGCACGCGATGTCGCATGCCGGCCAGGCCGTGGCTCGCACGTGCGGCCTGCTGCTGCAGGTCGAAGCCCCGGCCGTTGTCGCTGACTTCCACCTCGACATGGTTCTCATAGTCCTTGAGGACGATGGTGGCCTCCTGGGCCTGGGCGTACTTGCCGATGTTGGTGAGGCCTTCCTGCACCATGCGGTAGATGGTGAGCTGGCGCGACTCGTCCAGTTCGACCGGCTCCAGCGCCATGTCGACCTGGATGCCCGAGCGCTCGGCGAACTCGCGGCCGAGGATCTCGAGCGAGGCCACCAGGCCGAGGTTCGACAGCGACGAGGGCCGCAGGTCTTCGATGATGCGCCGCTTGAGGGCGATGCCCGAATTCAGCAGCTCGGTCAGGTGGGCCAGGCGCTGGGCGGCATCCGGCGAATCGCCCAGGCGCGACTTGAGCCGCGCCACATCGAGCTTGGCGGCCGTGAGCAGGGCGCCCAGTTCGTCGTGCAGTTCACGGGCCAGGTAGCCGCGCTCGGACTCCCGCACCTCCTGCAGGTGCGTCGCCAGTTCGGCCAGCGACGCCGTGCGGTCGCGCACTTCCAGCTCCAGCGAGTTGCGTTCGCGTTGCAGGGCCTGCTGCTGGCGGTCGTTGGCCTGCTGCAGTGCCGAGGTCTGGCGAAGATAGAGCACGAAGGCCAGCAGGGCCGCCAGGACGATCAGGCCGATGCCCACACGGGCCAGGCCCAGGGCCTGCGAGATCTGCAGTCGCCCTTCCTCGACCGACCGGGTGCTGAACGCCATAAGCGCATCGGCCTCCTGGCGGATGCCCTGCATTTCCTCCCGACCCACGTCCGTGCTGAGCACGAAGCGCGAGGCGTCCGCATTGCCGGTGCTGAGCATGCGCACGGTCAATTCCATCTCGGCCAGCTTGCGCGACAGGTGGTTGCCCAGTGCGGCGAGATGGCTGCGCTCCATGGGTTTGTCGGCATAGAGCATGCGCAGGCGGTCCATCTGCTTGGGCAGTTCGGCGACCGCGAGGTCATAGGGCTCCCGATAGCGGGGGTCGCCCGTGAGCATGAACCCGCGGGTGCCCGTCTCGGCGTCCAGCGTGTAGCGCAGCAGCAGGTGGATGGACAGCCGCGCCTCCTGCGCGCGGCCGATTTCCTCCAGAGCACGGGTGGACCGGTGATAACCCGATTCATTGAAAGCCACGAGCGCGAACGCCGCCAGGATGGCGAGGCTCAGACTCAAGGCTTTCTTCTTGTAAGCCAACAGCGACAGCTTGTGTTTCAGCATGCGTGAGGGGGAATCGGGCCGTCTATTTATTGAATAATGTTTGTCAACGAAAGCTGTGTTGGCGGTGGCAATAAGCCGCTGCGACTCGACAAAGGCAACAAATGATCAAGATTGGCATTGTGGACGACCATGCGATCGTCCGGTCCGGACTGAAGCAGTTTTTCTCGGAGCACGTGGACCTGCGTGTGGTGGGGGAAGCCGCGACGGGCCGCGAGGCGATCGAGCTGGTGCGCACCACCGAGCTGGATGTGCTGGTGATGGACTTGTCGATGCCCGGTCAGAGCGGCATCGATGCCCTGGCCATGATTCGGGCCAAGGCACCCGACGTGGGCATCCTGATCCTCAGCGGCTATCCGGAGGAGCACTACGCGATGAACCTCATCCGTCAGGGTGCGAGCGGATACCTCAACAAGGACTGCGACCCGATGGAGATCGTCAACGCAATCCGCACCATCTCCCTGGGTCGTCGCTACATCACGCCCGCGGTGGCCGAACTGCTGGCCCGCCAGCTCGACCGCAAGGATGATGCCGCGCCGCATGAGCAGCTGTCGGAGCGCGAATTCCAGGTGTTCCTCAAGCTCGCCAAGGGCGAGACGGCGGGCGAGATCGCCAAGACGCTCTCGCTGTCGGTGAAGACGGTCAGCACCTACCGCACGCGCCTGATGGAGAAGATGAATCTTTCGTCCAACAGCGACCTCACCTATTACGCGCTCAAGAACAAGCTGATCGACTGATCGGCAAGGGCAACGCCCGCAAGGCGCAGCCCCTGTTGCAGACCGCGCCGGGCCTGGCCTCGCGCGGTCTTTTCTTTTTGCGCGGCTCAGTGCGCGGTCGATTGCTGGGATTGCCACAGGCAATAGTCGACCAGGGCATCGATCTCGTTGGATTTGTCGAAGACCGCATCCACGCCCAGCTGTGCACAGCGGCGGCGGATGTCTGGCGTGGCGTAGTTGCTCAGCACCACCACCTTCTGCTGCGGCTTGCGTTCACGGCAGGCGTTGAGCACACCCAGTCCGCTGCCTTCCTTGAGAAACAGGTCCACGATGGCGAGTTGCCAGTCGCCGCGATGGTCGCGCAGCCATTGGCGCGCGTCGGTCTCGGTCTCGGCATAGCCCACTGCGCTCACTGGCGTGAGTTCTTCGAGCGTTCCCACCAGGTTCTCGCGGATGGTGACGTTGTCTTCGACGATGTAGGTATGCAGTCTGCCGCTCATGATGGGTGAGGGGGCCGGCCAGGGCCGGTGCCGCGCTTGCGGCAACAGGCAGGGAGTGGCGACCCGATGCTGGTACTGGATAGATCGTAGAAGCGCGCCCTGCCGACCCTGCAATCCCGGATGGCCTGTTGCTGTAGGAGCGTGCCGACGATGCCGCCGTAGGTGTCTGCGCACAGGGGGTGCGGCGGCCGGCCGACCTGCGGCCACAGTGGTGGGAATTATGTTCACGTCATTCGTTTAATCCGGCCGTGGGCGTTGGGATGGTCCGCTGGGCCAGCCATCACCGCCTGCGCCTTGCAATCAACATGATGACGGCATCCGAGAGGTGGACCATGAAAGGCATTCTGGGTTTCCTGCTGGCAGGCGGTCTCGCCTTGCTCGCGGCATGGGTGGTCGTGCAGGGCGAACCGGGCTCGGCCGAGCTGCACCTGGTGAACGCCGTCACCGCCGATGCCCCGGGCGGGGTGGGCAAGGGCTGGTTGTCGTTCTTCGTCGGCCCTTGAGGCGGACGGCCGCATTCCATGCATCCATCCACCGCCGCAGCCCCCGCTGCCGCTGTGCCACCTCGCGGCGGGCGATGGCTGCGGCGTATCCTGATCGCGCTCGCAATCCTGATCGTCGCGGTGGTGTTGATCGTCCTGTTCTTCCCATGGGATGTCCTGCGCGGTCCCATCAATCGCTACGTGAGCGAGAAGACCGGGCGGCGTTTCGAGATCACGCGGCACCTCGATGTGAAGCCGGGCCTGCGCACGGCGCGCATCACGCTCGATGGCATCGAGTTCGATAACCCCAGGTGGGCAAGGGACCCACTCCTGGTCGGCGCCGACAAGGCCGAGATCGACATCCGTATCTGGCCGCTGCTGCGCAAGCAGGTGGACATTCCCCGGCTGATGTTGAGCGCCCCCCGGATCGGCCTGCAGATGGAAGAGGATGGGCGCAAGACCTGGGCCCTCGAGAAAGGCGACGATGGCGAAGCGGGTCGCGGCAGCACGCCGCGCATCGGCGTGCTGCAGGTCGATGGCGGCCATCTCGATTTCCTGGCCAAGCACCTGGGCGTGGACATGCGGGTCGACTTCGCCTTCGATACCCAGAAGGGGGACATGCCCCTTTCCTACCAGATGAAGGGGCGTTACCAGTCCCAGCCGCTGAGTGCCCAGGGCCGTACGGGCAATGTGCTGCTGCTCACTCAGGCTGGAGTGCCGCCCTTTCCTTTCGAGATCCACGCCACGGCCGGCGGGACCCGCCTGGATGCTTCAGGCAGCATGGCCGCACTCACCGAACTGGATGGCGTGGATGCCAAGGTGCGGCTGAAGGGCCGCAATCTGGGCGATCTCTACCGTCTGATCGGCGTGGCGCTGCCGGACACCTCGCCCTACCAGGTCGAAGGCCGCCTGCTCAAGACCGGCAACACCTGGCAGGCGCAGAAGCTGTCGGGCAAGCTCGGGCTGTCGGACATCGGCGGCGAGCTGCAGTTCGAGAAGGGCGCTTCCCGTCCGAAACTGAGCGGCAAGCTCGCGTCGAAGGTCATGGACATGGACGACCTCGGCCCGCTCATCGGTCTGCCGCCGACGGAACGCTCGGCCAAGGCCGTCGATGGCGTGGAGGCGCCCGTCACGCTGGAGAAGACCCGCCGCCGTGGCGCGGACGTCCGGGTGCTGCCGACCGCGCCCCTGGACTTCGAACGGCTTCGCGCCATGGACGCCGATGTGCGCTACACCGCGGAGCGCATCCGCAATGTGCGCGAGGTGCCGCTGCAACGTGGCAGTGTGCAGGTGGCGCTCAACGACGGCGTGCTGGCGCTCAAGCCGCTCGACCTGGGCGTGGCGGGCGGCAGCATCCAGGGTGCCGTGCGCATCGACGGTTCGCGCAACCCGGCCGACATCCGCATGGCGTTGGATGTGAAGGCGCTGCAGCTCAATCAGCTGATTCCCAAGGTCGAATCCACCAAGAGCAGCCTGGGGCGGCTGGATGGCCGCATCAACTTGGCGGGGCAGGGGACGTCCGTCGCCAACTGGCTCGGTGCGGCCTCCGGCGATGTGGCGGCCATGACGGGGCGCGGACAGTTCAGCAACCTCTTGCTGGAGATCGCCGGCCTGGACGGAGGCGAGGTGCTGGAATTTCTGCTGCGCGGCGACAAGAACGTGCGCATGCGCTGCGCGGCGCTGGCCTTCGACGTGAACAAGGGCGTCATGAACGGCCGCACGCTCATCTTCGACACCGACGACACGCTGTTCACGGCGACCGGACAGGCCAGCCTGAAGGACGAGACACTGGACTTCGTCATCCGGCCGCAGCCCAAGGACAAGAGCATCCTGAGCCTGCGCACACCCCTGACGGTGCGTGGACATTTCGGTGATCCCCGCCCCGGCGTGGAAGCCGCACCGCTGGTCGCGCGCGGCGCCGCAGCCCTGGCACTCGGCGCCATCAATCCGCTCCTGGCGCTGGCGGCCACGGTCGAGACGGGGCCGGGCGAGGACGCCGATTGCGCCGGTGCACTGGCGGAAGCACGCCGGCCCGAGTCGAGCGAGGCGGCCAAGGCGGCGGAACGGGCCAAGGCCGTGCGCCGCTGAGCGTTCACACCTTGCGGTGCATGCCCCCGCAGACAGGGCATTCAGGATCGCGCCGCACCTGAAGCGTGTCGAAGCGGCTCGCCCGGCCGTCGAACATCAGCAGGCGGCCCGTCAGCGTGCCACCGATGCCGGCGACGAGCTTGAGGGCCTCGTGCGCCTGCAAGGTGCCCAGAGTGCCCACGGCAGGGGAGAACACGCCCATCACCGCGCAGCGTGTCTCCTCGAACTCGGCATCGGGCGGAAAGAGGCAGGCATAGCAGGGACTGTCCGGCTGGCGCGCGTCATACACCGACAGTTGGCCGTCGAAGCGGATGGCCGCGCCTGCCACCAGCGGCTTGCGATGGGCGACGCAGGCGGCATTGACGCGGTGACGGGTCTCGAAGTTGTCGCTGCAGTCCAGCACCACGTCGGCCTGCGGCACGAGTTCCTCCAGCAGCGGGCCATCCGCGCGGGCGCGGACCGTGCGGATGTCGATCCCGGGATTGAGCGCCCGCATGGCCTCGGCCGCCGACTCCACCTTCGGCATCCCCACCCGCGCGCTGCTGTGGGCAATCTGGCGCTGCAGGTTGGTCACATCGACGACGTCGTCATCCACCAGCGTGATCCGCCCCACGCCTGCGCCCGCCAGGTACAGCGCCACGGGCGAACCCAGCCCGCCGGCACCGATGACGAGGGCATGGGCGGCCGACACGCGCTCCTGCCCGTCGATGCCGAACTCCTCCAGCAGGATATGGCGCGAATAGCGCAGAAGGTCTTGGTCGTCCATGGCTCGGCGGGGCGCAGGCGCTTCGGCGGTCCCGACAAAGACATCGGCCTCCACGCGGGAGGCCGATGCGTCGCGGAAGCCGGGGCGCTACGCCTCAGTTTTCCTTCTTCTCTTCCTTGTTCTCCACGATCACCTGCGTCTTGCTGGCGACCACGGGCTGGCCCTTGAGCTGGTTGATTGCCTGCATCAGCGGGAAGTCCTTGTCCGTGCCGAACTCGGGCGTGACCCGTGCCTGCGGCGACTTCTTGGTTTCCTCTTCGAGGCGCTTGCGGGCTTCGTCGCGCTGCTTCTCCAGCTCGGGGTCCTTCTTCTCGGGACCCTGGCCGCTGGACAGGTGCTTCTCGAGGTCGGCCTCGCGCATGCGCAGCACGGCGAAGGGGCTGCCTTCGGCCGTGTCGTCCACCAGCACGTTCGGCACGATGCCCCGGGCCTGGATCGAGGTGCCGCTGGGCGTGTAGTAGCGCGCGGTGGTGATCTTGAGGCCGGTGTCCGGACCCAGCGGACGCACCGTCTGCACGGAGCCCTTGCCGAAGGTCTGACTGCCCATCACCGTGGCGCGCTTGTGGTCCTGCAGGGCGCCGGCCACGATCTCGCTCGCGGAGGCCGAGCCTTCGTTGACCAGCACCACCAGCGGCACCGTCTTGAGGCCGGCCGGCAGGTTGCGCAGCGGGTCGCTGCCCGAGCGTCGCTGGTAGTCGGCGGGGATCGCCTTGTAGACCTGCTTGCTTTCGGCCAGTTGGCCGTCCGTGGTCACCACGGTCGAGCCCTGCGGCAGGAAGGCGGCGGACACGGCCACCGCCGCGTCGAGCAGGCCGCCCGGATCGTTGCGCAGGTCGAGCACCAGGCCCTTGAGGTTCGGGTCCTGCTTGTAGATCTCTTCGATCTTCTTGGCGAAGTCGTCGACCGTGCGTTCCTGGAACTGCGACAGGCGGATCCAGGCGTAGCCGGGCTCCATCACCTTGCCGCGCACCGACTGCGTGCGGATCTCCTCGCGCGTGATCGTCACCGGGAAGGTGCGGCTCTCGTCCTTGCGGAAGATGGTCAGCAGCACCTTGGTGCCCGCCTCGCCGCGCATGCGCTTGACGGCCTCGCTCAGCGTCAGGCCCTTGACGGCGGTGTCGTCGATCTTGGTGATCAGGTCGCCGGGCTTGAGGCCGGCGCGGAACGCCGGCGAGCCCTCGATGGGCGAGACGACCTTGACCAGGCCGTCTTCCTGCGAGATCTCGATGCCCACGCCCACGAAGCGGCCCGAGGTGCCCTCGCGGAATTCCTTGAAGGACTTCTTGTCGAAATACTGGGAGTGCGGGTCGAGCCCGGCCACCATGCCGGAGATGGCGTCGGAGATGAGCTTCTTCTCATCCACCGGCTCCACATAGTCGGTCTTGATCATGCCGAACACCGCGGCGAGCTGCTGCAGCTCTTCCAGCGGCAGTGGCGCCAGGGCCCCGCGCGCCATCGTCTGCAGCGAGACGGTGGTGAGCGCGCCGGCGACCGCGCCTGCGGCAATCCAGCCGGTGATCTTCAATTTCTGGCCCATGGGCAGCGTCCTTTCGGGAGACCCGATCCGTCGTTCACAAAATCGGCAATCAATATACGCGGACTTTGGAAGCGGAAATGGCCCCGCGGGTTCCGTCCGTATCCGTGAATCAGGCTTTGCCCTGGGAGGCGACCGCGGCGGCCGCCTTTTCGGCCGCTGCCGCGTCGCCCAGGTAGTAGTGGCGCAGCGGCTTGAGGTCGTCGTCCAGCTCGTACACCAGCGGAATGCCGTTGGGGATGTTCAGGCCCACGATGTCGCTGTCGGAGATGCCGTCCAGGTACTTCACCAGGGCGCGGATCGAATTGCCGTGGGCGGCCACGACCAGCCGGCGGCCGGCGCGGATGGCCGGGGCCATCGACTCGTTCCAGAAGGGCAGCACGCGCGCGACGGTGTCCTTCAGGCATTCGGTCAGCGGCACCTGCTCGGGGTCGAGCCGGGCGTAGCGCAGGTCGCCGCGCTCGCTGCGCGGGTCGGTCGGCTCCAGTGCCGGCGGCGGGGTGTCGTAGCTGCGGCGCCAGACCAGCACCTGCTCGTCGCCGTACTGCTTGGCCATGTCGGCCTTGTTCAGGCCCTGGAGCGCGCCGTAGTGGCGCTCGTTCAGGCGCCAGGAATGGACGACCGGCAGCCACGTACGGTCCAGCTCGTCCAGCACATGCCACAGGGTGCGGTTGGCCCGCTTGAGCACGCTGGTGTAGGCGACGTCGAAGTCGTAGCCCTGCTCCTTGAGCAGGCGGCCGGCCTGCTTGGCCTGCTCGATGCCGGTGTCGGTCAGGTCGACGTCGGTCCAGCCGGTGAAGCGGTTCTCGAGGTTCCAGGTCGATTCGCCATGGCGGATCAGCACCAGTTTATGCATGGGGTCCCTTACGTGTCGCCGGAGTAAAACCGCCATTCTAAAATTGCCGGTTTGCCATCTCGGAAGCTTCCCGTGAAATTCATCCTCGACAACTGGGCCCTGATCCTCCTCGCACTCGGCTCGGGCGGCATGCTGGCCTGGCCGGTGCTGCGCGGCGCGGGCCAGGGCTCGCTCAGCGCCCAGGGCGCGGTGCAGATCATCAACCGTCAGAAGGGCGTGCTGATCGACGTGCGCGAGCCCGAGGAGTTCGCCGCCGGCCACGCCGTCGGCGCGCGCAACGTACCGCTCGCCGAGCTGGAGCAGAAGCTGCCGGGCGTGGTCAAGAACAAGGCCCTGCCGGTGCTGCTGATGTGCGCGACCGGCGCCCGTGCCCAGCGCGCTGTCGCCGCCGCCAAGAAACTGGGCTACGAACAGGCCCAAGCCGTGGGTGGCGGGATGAAATCCTGGAACGAGGCTAACCTGCCCGTCGAGAAAGTGGCCGTCAAGGCCTGAACGCCTTCCGTCCCATCCCGCATTCACCCGCCCACGAGGAAATCCATGCAAGCCGTGAAGATGTACACCACCGCCGTCTGTCCCTACTGCATCCGTGCCAAGCAGGTGCTCAAGGCCAAGGGCGTGGACAGCATCCAGGAGATCCGTGTCGACGCCGACCCCGCGGCCCGCGACGAAATGATGCGCCTGACCCAGCGTCGCACCGTTCCGCAGATCTTCATCGGCGACACCCATGTCGGCGGTTGCGACGACCTGATCGCGCTCGACGGCCGGGGCGGTCTGGTGCCGCTGCTGCAAGGCGCCTGAGAGGGCTGGGGCCGGCCGGGCCTGTCGTCGGCACAGGCCATAATCGAACGCTTTCGCGCCCGCTGACCGCGGGCCTTTTTGTCCCGACACACCTCCAAGCACCATGGCCGACCAACAAGCCGCAGAACCCGTCTTCCAGATCCAGCGCGTCTACCTCAAGGACCTGTCGCTGGAGCAGCCCAATTCGCCGGCCATCCTGCTGGAGCAGACCCAGCCCACCGTCGACATCCAGCTGGGTGTGGAAGCCCAGAACGTTGCCGAAGGCATCTTCGAGGTGAGCGTTTCGGCCACCGTGCAGACCAAGATCGACGACCGCACCGTGTTCCTGGTCGAAGCCAAGCAGGCCGGCATCTTCGAGATCCGCAACCTGCCCGAAGACCAGATGGGCCCGATCCTGGGCATCGCCTGCCCGCAGATCGTCTATCCCTACCTGCGCGGCAACGTGGCCGACACCATCCAGCGCGGCGGCTTCCCGCCCGTGCACCTGGCCGAGATCAACTTCCAGGCCATGTACGAACAGCAGCAGGCCCAGGCCGCCGGCCAGGGCCTGCCGGCCAACGCCCAGTAATTGCCTGAGGCGTCCGCCGCCATGCGCATCTGCGTGCTCGGCGCCGGCGCCTGGGGCACGGCGCTGGCGATCAGCGCCGCGACCCACCCGGCCGGGCACCGTGTGGTGCTCTGGGGCCGGGACGCCGCTCAGGTTCAGGACATGGCGCGCAGCCGCGCCAATCCCCGCTACCTGGCGGGCGTGAGCTTCCCTCCCTCTCTTCTTCTCCAGTCCGGCGACGCCCGCGAGGCTTGGCGCGAAGCCGACCTCGTGGTGCTGGGCACGCCCATGGCTGCCCTGCGCGCGCAACTGGCGGCGTTGGCCGCGGCCGGTTGCACCGTGCCGGTCGCCTGGCTGTGCAAGGGCGTGGAGCCGGCCAGCGGACTCTTTCCCCATGAGGTGCAGGCCGAGGTGGCGCCGAAGCTGCGCGCCGGCCTGCTGAGCGGCCCCAGCTTCGCGCTGGAAGTCGCCCAGGCGCAGCCCACGGCCCTGGTGGCGGCGAGTGCCGATGCCGAAGTGCGCGAGCGCCTGGTCGCCGCCTTCCACGGGCCGGCGCTGCGGGTCTACGGCAACGACGATGTCACGGGTGTGGAGGTCGGCGGGGCGGTCAAGAACGTGCTGGCCATCGCCACCGGCCTGGCCGACGGGCTGGCGCTGGGCCTGAATGCGCGCGCTGCCCTGATCACCCGCGGCCTGGCCGAGATGACCCGGCTGGGCATCGCGCTGGGCGGTCGTGCCGAGACCTTCATGGGCCTGTCGGGCCTGGGCGATCTGGTGCTGACGGCCACCGGCCACCTGTCGCGCAACCGACGCGTGGGCCTGCTGCTGGCCGAGGGTCGGACGCTGGACGAGGCGGTCCGCTCGCTCGGCCATGTGGCCGAGGGCGTCAACTGCGCCCGGGCCGTGGTGCAGCGGGCGCGGCAGTTGGGGGTGGAAATGCCCATCGCCGAATCGGTGGTAGGCCTGCTCGACGGGCGCCTGCAGCCGGCGCAGGCGGTGGCCGCGCTGATGGGGCGCGAGCCGACGCACGAGGCCTGAATCTCAGCTCGGCGCGTAGGCCAGCCGCACGTAGATGGGCGCGAAGGCCTCGGCCTGGGTGATCTCCACCAGCGTTTCCTTGCCCAGCTCCAGCAGGGCAATGAAGGTGACGACCAGCACCGGCACGCCGCGCGTGGCGTCGAACAGCGACTCGAATTCGACGAAACGGCGCCCCTGCAGCTGACGCAGCACGATGCTCATGTGCTCGCGCACCGACAGTTCCTCGCGCGAGATCTTGTGGTGCTGCACCAGCTTGGCCCGCTTGAGGATGTCGGCCCAGGCCTGGCGCAGATCGTCCAGGCTCACGTCCGGGAAGCGCGGCTTGAGCGACTGCTCGATGTAGACCTGCGCCTTCCAGAAATCCCTGCCGTAGGTAGACAGCGCATTGATGGCGGCGGCCTGCATCTTGGCCTGCTCGTATTCCAGCAGGCGGCGCACCAGCTCGGCGCGCGGGTCTTCGGCCTCTTCGCCGTCCGCCGTCTTCTTGGGTGGCAGCAGCATGCGCGACTTGATCTCAATGAGCATCGCCGCCATCAGCAGGTACTCGGCCGCCAGCTCCAGGTTGCGGCTGCGGATCTCGTCCACGTAGGCAAGGTACTGGCGGGTGACGCCCGCCATGGGGATGTCGAGGATGTTGAAGTTCTGCTTGCGGATCAGGTAGAGCAGCAGATCCAGCGGCCCCTCGAAGGCCTCCAGGAAGACCTCCAGCGCATCCGGCGGGATGTAGAGGTCGTTCGGCAGCGCGAACAGCGGCTCGCCGTAGAGGCGGGCCAGCGCCACCTGGTCCACCACCTCGGGCATGGCGGCGACCACGGGGCGGTCGTCGTCGTCCGCGGTGGCGGCAGGCAGCGCGGGGGTGGTGCTCAATGCGATTTCGTCTGGTAGACGTAGGGCTGCTGCGCCACGGCGGCGGCCTCGAACTCGGCCTGGGTCTGGCGGTCGATCTGCTTGTCCCACAGCAGGGCGCGGCCGGCGCGCTGTTCGGCTTCGAGCGTGGGCTTCTGCTCGCGCAGCTTCTCGAGGAACTGGGTGGCGTCGGAGGTGTAGTGGGGGCGGCCGAAGATCGACATAGACTGGTGCAGCTTCTTGGGACGGGACGAGGGGCGCGATTTTAACGACGGGGCGATGGGGAACCGATGACCACTGGCAGGACCGCGGCGCGCATCGCCGCCGCATTCACCGCGCTGGCCGCCCTGGCGGGCTGTGACCCGCAGCGCATCGACCGGCTGGAAGAGGGCGTGGCCACCGAGGCCGATGTGCGCGCCCAGTTCGGCGAGCCCGAGAACATCTGGGAGTCGCCCTCTGGCCGGATGCTCGAATACAACCGCCAGCCCGCCGGTCGCAAGAACTACATGATCACCATCGGCCCCGACGGTCGCATGAGCGCCCTGCGCCAGGTGCTCACGCCCGAGAACTTCGCCCGCGTGAAGCCCGGCATGCCGATGGAAGAGTTGCGCAAGCTGCTGGGCAAGCCCGCCAAGGTGACACGCTATGCGCTCAAGCAGGAGACGGAGTGGGACTGGAACTGGACCCAGCCGCCCAATACGCCGATGGTGTTCACCGCGGTGCTGAACGACCAGCAGTACGTGCTGCGCAGCGGCTCGTCGCAGGACCGCAGCGTCGAGGCGCCCTGACTCTCGCCGGGGTCGGGCTGGACGCCGGACGTCGGGCCTGGTTCGCCCCAGGCTCCTGGATGGCACGCCTAAGAAGGGCCCGCCCGTTCAGTCCTTTTCGCCGGGCAACACCGCGTCGGCCGCGGCGCCCACGGCCTTGCCGGTGATGCGCGCCGTCCCGATGGCCGCATCGGCCGCCAGGCCGACGGCCCCGGCGCCCACGCTCACGGCGGTGGCGCCGACGGACACGGCCGCGCCGGCCACCGACACGACGGCGCAGCCTCCCAGGGCGCCCACGGCCAGCGACAGGACGACGACCCGCGCGGCCCAGGCGGCTGGCGATGGGCGGTCGATGGCGAGTAGAGGCATCGGCGGCGATCGAGCCCGGTGGCCTCAGCGCACCCGCATGCCCGGCTGGGCACCCGGCCACGGCTCCAGCACATGGATGCCGGGCTGGGCCTTCTCGTCCGCATGGCTGGCGGCCAGCACCATGCCTTCACTGACGCCGAACTTCATCTTGCGCGGCGCCAGGTTGGCGACCATCACGGTGAGCTTGCCCACCAACTGTTCCGGCTGGTAGGCCGAGGCGATGCCGCTGAACACGTTGCGCGTCCTGCCTTCGCCCACGTCCAACGTCAGGCGCAGCAGCTTGGTGGAGCCTTCGACCTTCTCGCAGGCCACGATCTTGGCGATGCGCAGGTCGATCTTGGCGAAGTCGTCGATGCCGATGGTGGGCGCCAGCGCCTCGCCGCCGGGCAGGTCCGGCGTTGCGTCGGCCGCGGGTGCCGCGGCAGGGGCGGGCGGCGTGAAGAGCTGCTCCAGCACCTTCGGGTCTACGCGCGTCATCAGGTGCTTGTAGTCGCCGATGGCATGGCCGGCGCCCAGCGCGCGGGCGGCGTCGGCCCACTGCAGCGGGCCGATGTTCAGGAAGGCCTCGACCTGCGCGGCCAGCGCGGGCAGCACCGGCTTGAGGTAGAGCGTGAGCAGGCGGAAGGCCTCGATGCAGGTGGTGCACACGTCGTGCAGCCGCGCCTCCTGGCCGGCCTGCTTGGCCAGTTCCCAGGGCTTGTTGGCGTCGACATAGGCATTCACCTGGTCGGCCAGCGCCATCACCTCGCGCAGGGCACGGGCGTAGTCGCGGCTGTCGTACAGCTGGCGCAGGTCCTCGGCGCCGGCGCGCAGCATCACCAGCAGTTCCTCGCCGTCGGCGGAGACGGTGCCGAGTTGGCCGCCGAAGCGCTTGGCGATGAAGCCGGCCGAGCGGCTGGCGATGTTGATGAACTTGCCCACCAGGTCGCTGTTGACACGGGCGACGAAGTCCTCGGGGTTGAAGTCGATGTCCTCGTTGCGGCCGTTGAGCTTGGCGGCGATGTAGTAGCGCAGCCATTCGGGGTTCAGGCCCAGGCTGAGGTACTTGAGCGGGTCGATGCCGGTGCCGCGGCTCTTGCTCATCTTCTCGTTGTTCACCGTCAGGTGGCCGTGCACGAAGACGCCGTCCGGCGCCTTGCGGCCGCTGAAATGCAGCATGGCGGGCCAGAACAGGGTGTGGAAGGTGATGATGTCCTTGCCGATGAAGTGCACCTGTTCCAGGTCGGGCTGGGCCATGTAGGCCTCGTAGTCCTCGCCCTTCTTGCCCAGCCAGTTCTTGAGCGAGGCCAGGTAGCCCACTGGGGCATCGAGCCAGACGTAGAAGTACTTGCCCGGCGCGTCGGGGATCTCGATGCCGAAATAGGGCGCGTCGCGGCTGATGTCCCAGTCGCCCAGGCCGCCGGTGCCGTCTTCCTTCTTGACCAGCCATTCGCGGATCTTGTTCTGTACCTCGGGCTGCACATGGCCGGGGGCCGTGGTCCACTCCTTCAGGAAGGCCTCGCAGCGCGGGTCCGACAGCTTGAAGAAGAAGTGGTCGGAGCTGCGCAGCTCCGGCCTGGCGCCCGACAGCGCCGAGTAGGGGTTGATCAGCTCGGTGGGCGCATAGACGGCGCCGCACACCTCGCAGTTGTCGCCGTACTGGTCCTTGGCGTGGCAGTTCGGGCATTCGCCCTTGATGAAGCGGTCGGCCAGGAACATGCCCTTCTCGGGGTCGTAGAACTGCTCGACCGGGCGGGTCTCGATGAGGCCGGCGGCCTTGAGGTCGCGGTAGATCTGCTGGGCGAGTTCGTGGTTCTCGGGCGCGTCGGTGGAATGCCAGTTGTCGAAGGCGATGTGGAAGCCGTCGAGGTAGGGCTTGCGGCCGGCCGCGATCTCGGCCACGAAGGCCTGGGGCGTGATGCCCGCCTTGTCGGCGGCGATGGTGATGGCCGCGCCGTGGGCGTCGTCGGCGCAGACGAAGTTGACCTCGGCACCGTTCATCCGCTGGAAGCGCACCCAGATGTCGGCCTGGATGTATTCCATGATGTGGCCGATGTGGAACTTGCCGTTGGCGTAGGGAAGGGCGGTGGTGACGAAGAGCTTGCGCGCTGCGGGCATGGATGTCGGTCTCGCGGATGGGCCGGTCGTGTCGCGGCAGGGCGCCGCGCTCTGGCAGGGTCGGGCATTTTAGGTTTGGGCCCGCGTCGCAGCCGTATGCTTGCGGCTTTGCCCGCAGACCCCGAAGGAGGAAGCCCCGTGACCACCCCCCGCATTCCCGCCACCTTGATCTCCGGCGACGGCATCGGCCCCGAGATCATGGAAGCCACGCTGGCTGCGCTCGACGCCCTGGGCTCGCCCTTCGAGTGGGACCCGCAGATCGCCGGCCTGGGCGGCGTCAGGACCTCGGGCGACCCGCTGCCAGAGGCCACGCTGGAGAGCATCCGCCGCACGCGGCTGGCGCTCAAGGGCCCGCTGGAGACGCCGTCGGGCGGTGGCTACCGCAGTTCCAACGTGCGGTTGCGCGAGGCCTTCCAGCTCTTCGCCAACGTGCGCCCGGCGCGCACCATCATCCCCGGCGGTCGCTTCGACAACATCGACCTGCTGGTGGTGCGCGAGAACCTCGAGGGCCTGTACATCGGCCACGAGCACTACATCCGCATCGAGGACGACCCGCATGCCGTGGCCATGGCCACCGGCATCAACACCCGCCAGGGCTGCAAGCACATCCTGCGCTATGCCTTCGACGCCGCCGTGGCCCAGGGCCGCAAGAAGGTGACGGTGGTGCACAAGGCCAACATCATGAAGGCGCTCACGGGCATCTTCCTGGAGACGGCCGAGCAGCTCTACGCGGCCGAATATCAGGGCCAATTCCAGTTCGAGACCATGATCGTGGACGCCTGCGCCATGAAGCTGGTGCTCAACCCCTGGCAGTTCGACATGATCGTCACCACCAACCTGTTCGGCGACATCCTGTCCGACCTGGTGGCCGGACTGGTGGGCGGCCTGGGCATGGCGCCCGGCGCCAACATCGGCGCCGATGCGGCCATCTTCGAGGCGGTGCACGGCTCGGCGCCGGACATCGCCGGCAAGGGCATCGCCAACCCCATCGCGCTGATGCTGGCCGCGGCGCAGATGCTGGACCACGTCAAGCGCGTCGACCTGGCCGACCGTCTGCGCACCGCCATCGACCAGACGCTCAACGTCGACAACGTGCGCACCGGCGACCTGGGCGGCGGCGCCAACACCATCGCCTTCACCAAGGCGCTGGTGGCCCGCATCAAGGGGGGTGCATGACGACCGAGCAGAACCTGCCCATCCTTTCGCCTTCCGAGGCCCGGGTGCTCGGCGTGCTGATCGAGAAGCAGCGCACCGTGCCCGACAGCTACCCGCTCACGCTCAACAGCCTGTTGGCCGGCTGCAACCAGAAGACCAGCCGGCACCCGGTGATGGAGCTGGCCGAGGCCGAGGTGCAGGATGCGCTGGAAAGCCTGCGCCGCCGCAGCCTGGTGGACGAGAGCAGCGGCGGCCGGGCCATGCGCTACGGCCACAACACCGACCGCGTGCTGCGGCTGCCCTCGCAGTCGGTGATCCTGCTGGCCGTGCTCATGCTGCGCGGCCCGCAGACGGCGGGCGAACTGCGCATCGCCAGCGACCGCATGCACAACTTCGCCGACATCTCCTCGGTCGAAGGCTTCCTGGACGAGATGGCCGAGCGGCCGGCCGGCGCGCTGGTGGTCAAGCTGCCGCGCCTGCCGGGTGCGCGCGAGAGCCGCTGGGCGCACCTGCTGTCCGGGCCGGTGGCGGCGGAGCTGATGGCGGTGCCGGCGGCGGGTGCCGCTGCGACGGCGACCGGGGGCGACGCCGGCGAGACGGCCGCCCTGCGCCTGCGGGTGGACCGGCTCGAAGCCGAGGTCGCCACCCTCAAGGCCACGCTGGCCAAGGTCTGCGCGGACCTGGGCATCGACGTCGCCTGAAAGCCGCGCTGTCCGCCCACGTCCCGGATGAGCCCCTTGTATCTTCGAATCTGAGATGACGAAGACCAAAGGTTTGGGAAGTTGTCCACAGCCCGTTGCCCCTTGGGGAGCGAATCCCGTGGGA
>NZ_JBEPKY010000029.1:0-79133 GCF_040544975.1 Pseudacidovorax sp. 1753
CAGCCGCACGGGCTGCAGCAGGGGCGTGCCGGCAAAGACCGGCAGTGCGGGCGAATGCACCCGCAGCGTGTGTGACAGCGTGGACATGAAACCTCCCTGGTCTCGCGCCGGCGGCCTTCTGGGGATGAGGCGGCTCGGCTGGGGCGGGAGGTTAGCGGCGCGACGCGCGCGGCGCGGCGTCCGGCTCGGACCGCCGGCTCAACTTTGCAGGAGAGCGTGCATTAGTTCCGCCTCGGGCCGAGAGGCATCCGCACAGCGACGTCCGCCCCGGCCCGCCCATGCCCGCCGCAACGAACGGACCACGACACCGGTCAATCGCCGGCCGACTCCAGCACGGCGACCGGTGCAGCCTCGACGCGGTTGCGTCCGCGGTCCTTGGCCTGGTAGAGCGCCTGGTCGGCTTCGCGAAGCAGGTCCTCGATGCCGCCGCCGTCGCGGGGATGGCGGCATGCGACGCCCACGCTGACGGTCACGCCCGCAGGCAGTGCCCAGCCGGCATCGCGCGAGGCATCGATCACGCCCTGGCGCACCCGCTCGGCCACCTGCATCGCGTCGCGCAACGGGGTGGCCGGCAGCACGATGGCGAACTCCTCACCGCCCGGCCGCGCCGCCAGATCCTGCTCGCTGCGGCAGGCGTGGGCCAGCGCCGAGGCCACCGCCTGCAGGCAGCGGTCGCCTGCACCGTGGCCGTGGGCGTCGTTGTAGAGCTTGAAGCGGTCGACGTCGACGGACAGCAGGGCCACGGGCATGTCCTCGCGCAACGCACGCGCCCACACGGTGCCCAGCCATTCCATGTAGCTGCGTCGGTTGGCCAGGCCCGTGAGCGGATCGGCCCGGCTGAGCAGCTCGAGCTCGAAGTTGGCCTGCTCGAGCGCATGGCTGCGCGTGGCCAGGTCCTGCGCCAGGCGCTCGTTGTCCAGCGAGACGCGCAGCGCCTCGACATAGATGCGGCCCATGCGCCGCGCCACGGCAAGCTGGGCAAGGCAGAGCACCACCGATGCCACGGAGAGCACATGCGCGAAGCCCGGCCGCGCGATCAGCACCGCCACCGCCAGCGAACCGAGGATGGGCACCTGGAAAGCCGCATGGGTCTGCCAGTACGCCATGTTGGTCATGGTCATGGCCACCGCGCCCAACGCCGTGCCGACCACGACCGGCACCTCGTCGGCTTCGCCGTGGACCAGCATCCAGCCCAGGCCGATGCCCCAGGCCAGGCCGGTCAGGGCCATGAGCACCAGCGAGGCCCACACCCAGCGCAGGCCGGCATCGCCCCGTCGGCGGCTGCGCCGGTACGCCAGGCGCAGCCCCATGCGGGCGAAGATGGGCAGGCAGGAGGCCACCAGCCAGCCCATGACCAGCGCATGCCGGTCGGGCCGCCAGAAGACGCTGGCGAGCATGGCGGCGCCCGCCAGGCCCATGAAGCCGGAGACGGGCACGGTGTCGTAGAGCGCCTCGACGCGGCGGCGTCGCAGGATCGGATCGGCGTCGTTCAAGGAGAAGGCACGAGGGAAGGTACGCCCCTCACTGTAGACGCGAAGCGGTGCGCAGGGCCATGCGCTGGGGCAGGCTCTGCGCCGGCACCGCCACGCCGCCCGCGCGCTGCGCGGCCTTCACGTCCGGCCCGCGCACCGGCGGCGCCATCGGCTGCTGCACCACGGCCCGCGCCGGCGGACCGGCGGGCACGGTGGGCGCGCCCTGTTGCGTCATGCCCAGGCCGTCCGGCCCCAGCAGCGAGCGCGCGGGGCCGCCCACGATCTCGTCCACCCAGGGACTGACGCCGTCGGGCTCCACGCGCAGCTCGCCGGTGGCCCGGGCCAGCCGGAACTCGGTGACGCGCAGGTCGAACACGGCATCGATGTAGTCCAGCAGCAGGTTGTTGTGGTCGAGCTGCGCATCGAGCACGTTGGGCAGCGTCTCACGGCCGAACTCCAGCAGCCGGCTGCGCCCCCGGAAGGCCTCGCCCGACTCGGACACGGCCTCGCGCAGCTGCTGCTCGCGCTCGCGGCCGCTGGCGGTGCGGCCCCAGGCCGAGGCGGTGAGCTCCAGCAGGTTGCGGCGCACGCCGTCGAGCTTGGCCTCCTGCGTCTGTACCTCGGCCAGCGCCGACTTGACGCGCAGTTGGCGGTCGAAGCCGCTGCCGAAGTTCCAGTTGAGCTCCAGCGCGGCGCGCGTGGGCTCGGAGGTGGTCACGCCGCGCGGGTCCTTGGTCTTGACCACCACGGCATCCACCGTGGGCCAGACGCTGGCCTCCTGCTGCTCGACCAGCTCCCGCGCGCGTGCCACGCGCTCCTGGGCTTCGGTCAGCTCCGTGCTGCGCGATTCGGCGCGGGCGATGGCCTCCTGTTGCGAGGCGATCTGCCAGGCCGGCGGCGTGCGCAGCAGCGGCAGGCGCGCCGGGTCGGGCACGAAGCGGAAGTAGCTGTCGAACTTGGCGATGGCCTCGGCCAGTTGGGCATCGAAGTCCGCCTCGCGCGCGGCGATGCCGGCGCGGCGGGCGCTGGCCATGCGCAGGTCGTTCTGGCCGGCGCCCCCCAGGGCGACGCGGCGCTCCTCGCTCCTGGCAAGGTCCTGCACGATGCGGGTGGAGCGGCGGGCCACCTCGCGTTTGAGGTCGAAGCGCTGCACCTGCATGTAGGCCGTCAGGGCGTCGAGCACGACCTTCTGCGAGGTGGTCTTGACGGCCTCGCTCTGGGCCCGGCTGCCGGCCTCGGCGGCCCGCTCGCGCGCGCTCATGGCGCCGCCGTCGATCAGGCTCATGCGGGCCTCGGCGGTGAGCAGGGTGTAGGTCTCGCTGGAGGCGCCCTCGCGGCCGCTGTTGTAGGTGCCGCTGGCGGTGCCGACCTTGAAGCGCGGGTAACGCGCCTTCCTGGCCGCCTCGACCTCGAAGCCGCTGCTGGCGGCGGCGGCATCGGCGGCCAGCACTTCGGGATGCTCCAGCGCCAAGGTGCGCAGCGACTGCTTGAAGCGCTGGGTCTGGCCGGTGATGACGAGGCCCGGTGCGCCGGCCGCGGCGCCTGCAGAGGCCGGCGCGGCCGATGGCGTGGAGGCGGGCGCCACGGGCAGCGAGATGGGCACCGGCGCCGGTGTAGCGGCTGCTGCGGAGGGCGTGGGTGTCGTCGCGCTGCGCAGCGACGCTGGCGCCACCGCCGCGATGCGTTCACCGACCGGCATCGGCGCGGGTGACTCCGGCATCGACAGCCGCGTCGCCGTCAGCAGCCGCATGCCGTTCTCGTCGTACACGGCCACGGGCACGCCCTGCCGGCGGATCTGCACCTGAGCGGCGGCGGGCAGGCAGGCGAGCGCACAGGCCAGGGCGATGGCGGCGCGCGCCGGAGAGCGCAGCGGCCAGGCGGCGAGGCACTTCATGCGACGCCCTCCTGGCCGCGCATGGGCACCCTCCCCCTCTGGAGGAGGGCGGGGGTGGGGGCCTGCGGCGCTGGAAAGTGGCGGGCGGCGCTGGCCCCCATCCCTGCCTTCCCCCAGAGGGGGATGGGGCCAGACAACCACGCGGCCGACAGCGGGCGCATCGGCGCGACCGGTCTGACGATGGCCTCTCCTCCTCGCATCCGCTCAAGGTTCACGGAACGCCTCCCGCTGCAGCTTCAGCACGGGCCGCAGGATGTACCAGATGAAGGGATCGGTGCCCACGATCAGGTCCACCTCGGCCTCCATGCCGGGCGTGATGCGGTTCTCGGGCCGGCCCACGTGCGAGGCGCTGGTGCTCACCTGCAGCCGGTAGTAGGGCGGCGCGGTGGGCAGCGTGGCGTCGCGGTCGGCGTCGGCCGCCACCAGGTCCACGCGGCCATCCACCGTGCCGTAGCGCAGGAAGTCGTAGGCCGTGATCTTCACGCGGGCCTTCTGGCCGGCATGCACGAAGCCGCGGTCGTTGGGGCTCAGGCGCGCCTCGACCATCACCTGCGCGTCGTCGGGCACCACCTCCAGGATGGCCTCGCCGGGCTTGATGACCCAGCCGGGGCTGCCACTGCGCAGGCCCTTCACGATGCCCTCGCCCGGCGCCGTGACCACCGTGCGCGAGCGCTGGTTGCGGGCGCGCTGCAGGTCCTCGTTGAGGCTGGCGAGCTGGCGCTCGACGGTGGAGAGTTCGTCGGACGCGCGGCGGCGGAAACTGCCCTCGGTCTCGGCCAGCTTGGCCTGTGCCTCGCCGATGGCGGCGCTGGCCGAGATCACGCCCTGCCGCGCCACCGCGAGCTCGGCGCCGGCCACCTCGGCCTCGCGGCGCTTGTCGAGCACCTCCAGCTGGCCGATCAGCTTCTCGGCGGCCAGTTGCTCGGAGATCTCCAGCTCCTTGCGCGCCAGGGCCACGCGCTGCGTCAGGCCGGCCACCTTGGCCTGCTGCTCCATCTGCTTGCTGCGCGCGGCCTCCAGCGCGGCCTGGGCGCCGGCGGCGATGCCGCGCTGCTCCAGCGAACGGGCCTGGTACGCGCCCAGCTCGCCGCGCACCACGTCGGCGTCCATGGCGGGCGGAAAGCTCTCGCGCCGCAATGGCTCGCCGCGGCTCTCGGCCGTCAGGCGCAGGCGGGCAGCCTGGGTGGCGGCCTGACGGGCGGTCAGTTCCTCCAGGTTGAGGCCGCTGCCGCCCAGATCGATCTCCACCAGCGGCTGGCCGGCCTTGACGCGCTCGCCTTCGCGCACGAGCACGGCGCGCACGATGCCGCCTTCCAGATGCTGGATCGACTTCACGCGGTCGGACGGGATCACCTTGCCGTTGGCGACCACCACGGTCTCCATGGGAAAGGCCAGCGCCACCACGGCCAGCACGCCGATGGCGCCGCCGATGAGCCAGCGTCGGCGCCGGCCCGGACCGTCCGGCAGCGGCGCGCGGTCCTCGGCACGCAGCAGGACCTGGGGCAGATCGTTCTTCATGCGGCCACCTGTTGAAGGTCGGCGCGCTGGCTGCCGAAGAGCCGCGGCACCATCACCGCTGGCGCGCCCTGCTCCACGCCGCCATCGCCGGTGACGTGGTAGACGTTGTTGGCGGCGGCCACCATGCGCAGCGAATGGGTGACCACGATCACCGTGCGCGTGCGGGCGATGGCCACCAGCGTGTTGATGAGCTGGCGCTCGCTGTGGAAGTCGAGGTCGTTGCTGGGCTCGTCCAGCACCAGCACCGAGGGCTTGCGCAGGAAGGCCAGCGCCAGGCCCAGCTTGCGGCGCTCGCCCACCGACAGGCCGGTGCCACCCTCGCCGATGCGCGTGCGGTAGCCGGCGGGCAGGCGCGAGACGAAGTCGTGCGCGCCGGCCAGCTTGCAGGCCGCCACGATCTGCTCGTCGCTGTGGCCGGGCGCGCAGCGGCGCAGGGTCTCGATGATCTCGCCGGCGAACCAGTAGACCTCCTGCGAGAGGTAGCTGATCCACTTGGCGCGGTCGTCGCGGCCGAACTGGGCCAGGTCGTACTCGCCCAGGCTCACGGTGCCGGCGCTGGGCGCATACAGGCCGCAGATGAGCCGCACCAGCGTGGACTTGCCGGCGCCGTTGCGGCCCACCACGGCATGCAGGCCAGCCGGGCCGATGGCGAGGTCGAGCTTCTCGAACACCGGTCGGCCCTGCGCATGGAAGCGGAAGTCCACATCGCGCAGCTGCACCAGGCCGGGCGGCTGCGGCAGGTTCAGGCCGCTGGGCTCGCGCTCCACGGGCTCGCAGAGCACCTTTTCGAGCCGGCTGGCCGCCTCGCCCGCCGTGGCCAGCGCACGCCAGTTGGAGACCAGCCCGGCCACCGGCTGCAGCGCCCGCATGGCCAGCATGTTGGCCGCCACCAGGCCGCCGACGGTCATCCACTGCTCCATGACCGACAGCGCGCCCACCGTGATGACCACCGTCGAGAAGATGGTCAGCAGCACCGTCGTGCCGTCGCGGGCGGTCTCGATCTCGCCGTTCTTGCGGAAGCTCTCGCCCAGCCAGTGGTCGTAGGTCTGGCGCCAGCCCTCGATGGTGGGGCCGTCGTTGGCCTGGGTCTTGAGCGTTTCGCGCGCGGCGCAG
This sequence comes from Pseudacidovorax sp. 1753, assembly GCF_040544975.1. Classification (NCBI taxonomy): domain Bacteria; kingdom Pseudomonadati; phylum Pseudomonadota; class Betaproteobacteria; order Burkholderiales; family Comamonadaceae; genus Pseudacidovorax; species Pseudacidovorax sp. 1753. Next base: position 5,998 of record NZ_JBEPKY010000029.1, read on the forward strand.
ATCTCGGCCGTCATGCGTTCGAGGTTGCGGCTGCGCTCGGTTTCCTCGACGCGGCCGGCGCGCACCTCGTCGGCCCACCACCAGGCCAGGAAGGACATCACGCCCAGAAAGACCACCACCACCGGCAGCACCGGCAGCGCCACGATGCCGATGACCACCAGCGCGAACAGCGCCATGGGCAGATCGAAGATCGATTGCGCGAGGCCGCTGCTGAGCGTCATGCGCACCGCGCCCACGTCGCGAAACAGCAGGAACCAGGCGGCGGCGGGCCGCTCCTCCAGCGCCCGCAGGGGTCGGTTGAGCATGGACTGCAGCAGGGCGCCGGAGATGCCGTGGTCGATGGTGGCGCCCGCGTCGCGCAGCAGGCGCGAGCGGCGGCTGCGCAGCACGAACTCGATGGCCAGGAAGAACAGGATGCCGCTGAACAGCGCCCACAGCGTGGAGGTGCCGCTGCGGTAGATGACCCGGTCGTACACCTGCAGCAGGAAGATCGACGGCAGCAGCCCGAACAGGCTGATCGGCACCGACCACCAGGCCGCCTGCCGCACGGCCGGATAGGCCGCGCCGAAGGCCCGGCCGAGCGCGTCGGCATGCGGGCTGGGCGGCTCATCGCCCTCGGCCGTGACCGAGGGAGCGACCAGCTGGCTGGGAAGCAGGTACTTCAGCATGGGCGGCCGTCGATGTTGAAAACCATGAACAGATTGTTACTCACTGAGGCGGACGCAGGTCAGGTTGAAGACAGAAAGCCGGGTAAACGCCGAGCCGACCCGATCAGGCCATCGCCTTGACGGCCTTGGCGAGGCGGGCCAGGCCGATGCGCGCGCCGCCCTTGGCCAGCACCCAGTCGCCCGGCGCCACGATGTCGCCGAAGGCGGCCACGAGCTCGACGGCGTCGTTGAACCACCGCACCGGCACCAGCGGCTTCAGCCGCTGGGCCAGAGGGCCCATGAGCGGCCCGCACAGCAGCACGCGGCCCGGCTGCGCAGCCAGCACCTCGGTCTGCAGCGCCAGGTGGTGGCGCTGCGACTCCGCGCCCAGGCCCTGCATCTCGCCCAGCACCGCCACCCGCTGCCTCGGCGCGCAGGGCGCCTGGGCCAGCAGGGCGAGTGCGGCCCGCATGGAGGTGGGATTGGCATCGTGCGTCTCGTCCACGAAGTGGAAGCTGCCGCCGGCGATGGGCACTTCCAGCACGGGCCCGCGCCATTCATGCCGCTCGAAGCCGCCCAGGGCCACCAGCGCCGCGCCCAGTTGCGCCTGCCATTCCAGGGCCAGCACGGTGGCCAGCACCGCGGTGGCGCCCAGGCCCACATGCGCGCCCACGGCCTGCAGCTTCATCCGCACCGGGCTGCCCACGACCTCGGCGCGCAGTTCGCCATGCCCCAGCGCCGTGAGGCGCACCTGCGCATCGCGATGGCTGCCGTGGTCGAACACGCGCAGGCCCCGCCGCGCCGCCAGCATGGCCAGGCCGTCGTAGCCCGGCATGTCGCGGCACAGCACGAGGCAGGCGTCTTCGGGCATGGCCTCGAAAAGCAGGGCCGCCTTGCGCTGCACGTCGGCTGCGGCAGGTTCGGCGGGATCGATGGCCAGCACCAGCACCTGCGGGCGCGCGACCTGCACCATGGCCGGCGCCGGGGCCTGGCCCAGCTCCAGCACCCAGGCGGCGGCCTCCTGCGGCAGGCAGCTCAGGGCCCAGGCCACGCCCAGCGGCAGGCGCTGGCGGGTCTCGGGCTCCCCCACCTCGCCCCAGGCGCCCAGTGTCTTGACCAGCATGGCGGCGGTCGTGTCGCGCGCGGCATTGCCGGCCACGGCGACCACACGGCCCGGAAACTGCGCGCGCGCCTGGGCCCCCAGGTCCAGCATGGCCTGCCGCACGTCCTCCACCCGCAGCACCGGCAGGCCGCGGTGCAGGTGCGGCGCCGGATGGGCGCACAGCACCGCCGCGGCGGGCCGCAGGCCGTCCAGCTCCAGCGGCGCCGGTGTGCGGCCGGCGCGCTCGTCGTGCAGGCACAGCAGGCGCTGCGGCTGCGCGAAGGGCCGGGTCGCCATGCCGACGGCATGCCAGCCCTCGGGCGGCGCGACCACCCAGTCACCGCCTGTGATGCGGGCCAGCTCGGCCGCCGACCAGCGCACGCCACGGGCCGCCGGCTCCGGCGCGGCGCGGCCGGCGGTCTCGCGCTCGGCCATCAGCCGGTGGTAGGCCACCATGCCCGACAGGTAGTGCTCCACGTCGTCGATGCGCACGCGGAAGGAATGGTGGCGGATGAAGAAGGACCCGACGACGGCGGAGGGCCGCCTGAAGTACATCGCCATCTCGGGCCAGAAATAGCCGTTCTGCAGGTAGTTGGCGCGGTAGTGCAGCGCGCGCTCGAACTTCTCCAGGTCGATCTCGTCCAGCAGGTGGACCAGGGCCGGGATGCCTTCGAGCCGGCGGATCATGGCCTGGGCCGCAAGCATCAACTCCAGCAGCGTGGGGAAGGTGGTCTTGCGGTCGAGCACGAAGTCCAGGTAGCCGGCCACGTTCTGGATGCCGAAACGGAAGTACTTCTCCAGCGGCCGCCAGCGGGTGAGTTCGTTGACGCTGTAGCTGAGCCAGTGGTCGTGCGCCTGCCAGTGCTGCTGGCCGATGAAGTGCTCGAAGGCACGCTCCACCACGGCGAGCCAGCGCTCGTCGCGCGTCAGCGCATACAGCCGCAGCAGGCCGAAGGCCGCCTCGCCGTCGTAGTAGATGATGCGCGAGACCTCCTTCACCGACAGGTCCTGCGCATGCAGCACATGCACGAAGCGGCCGGTAGCCGCGTCCTGCATGGCGGCGATGCCGGTGGCCAGGCGCTCCATCAGCGGGCGCCATTCGTCGGTACCCAGAACTTCGCTGTACTTGACCAGCGCCAGCAGCGCAACGGCGTTGCCCCCCAGCTTGATCTCGTCGCCCACGTCGACCAGGAAGGCGGCGGCGCGGCCATCGGCCAGCGTGTAGTCGCGCACCAGCTGCTGCGTCAGGTGCTGCAGGCCGCGGTCGATGGCCTGGCGCAGCGCCGGGTCGCGCGTGAGCTCCCAGGCTTCGGCCATGGCGTAGAGCGAGCTGGCATGACGCAGCGTGTTGTAGCTGGGGATCAGCCGGTCGAAGCAGGGGAAGTAGCCGTAGACGAAGCGGCCGTTGTCCTGCACCTGGCGGGCCAGATGCGCGGAGCCGGTGCGCACCAGCTCCAGCGCCGCGGCGGCATCGAGCGGCGGCACCTGGCGGCGGCCGGTGTCCAGGCCATGGCCAGCCAAGCGGTGCACCACGCCATCCTCCTGGCAGAAGACACCGCCCAGGGCCAGCAGGTAGACCTTGTCCTGCGGCTCGAGCGCCGGGGCCGGCTGGCCGCGGTAGCGCTGCTGCAGGTAGAGGCCCAGGTTGTGGCGGTTGATGACCGCATGCGGGATCTCGGGGCCGCCGTAGAGCAGCGCGTTGGCATTGATCTCCTGCTCGGTCAGGGCCATCGCGAAAGCGCCGTCGAAGGCCAGCCCCAGGCGGAAGTAATTGCGCTTGACCTGGCGCAGCTGCTGCTCGAACTCGCCGACGGGCAGTTCGCCCACGCCCTGCACCCAGTCCACACGCAGCCAGGGCGACTGCAGCTGCTGCCGCAGCACGAAGGCGCTGGCGCGGCGCGCACCGGCCTGCCAGGCCTCGTCGAAGCTGGCGCCCGTCGCATGCAGCACCTGCGCGCGGCGTTGGCCGTCGGTGACCGAGAAGAAGAGCGTGAAGGCCGGGTACGGCGCCGGGACGGGCGCGCACATCACCGCCACCTTGTCGCGGCAGGCGGCGAGCTGGGCGGCAAAGCCGCGCTCGCCGGGCTGCCCGGGCGAGCCGGCGAGCGGCAAGACCGCCCCCCCGGCGCCCGGCCGGGCGGGGGCGCTCACGTCCTGGTCCATCGTGCGGCGCCGGTCAGCGGTAGACGAACTCGACGCGGCGGTTCAGCTGGTAGCCGGCCTCGGTCTTCTCCAGCGAGGCGGGCTTTTCCATGCCCCAGCTGATGGCCTCCATGCGCTCGTTGGGCACGCCACCCAGCTGCATGGCCTGGCGCACCGCCTCGGCGCGGCGCTGGCCGAGGGCCACGTTGTACGAGCGGCCGCCGCGGGCATCGGTGTGGCCTTCGAGCACCACGCGGGCCTGCGGGCGCTCGCGCATGTAGCGCGCATGGGCCTCGACGATGGAGCGGTACTCGGGCTTCACCTCGTACTTGTCGAAGTCGAAGTACACGATGCGGGCCACGCCCGCCGGCCCCGACAGGGCCGGTGGCGGGGGCGGCGCCTGCACCGGGGCCACGGCGCTGCGGCCCTTGGGATTGGCGTAGTAGTAGGTGGTGTCTTCGCTGCCGTCCTTGGGCGCCGTGCCGCAGGCGGCCAGCAGCACGGAGACCGACAGCGCAAGGCTGAGGCGTTGGAGTGACTTCATCATGGAGGGACCTTTGGTCAACGACCGGCCCGCACGGCGGGCCGGCCACTCGACAGGGGACGACGAGGGCGCCGGACTCATCAGCCAAGCAGGTTGTGCAGCAGGCCGCCGACCGGGCTGGCCGGGCTGGTGGTGCTGCCACCGGTGCCGCTGGAGACCGGCTCGGTGACGCTGCCGAGGCCGCCGAGCAGGCCGCCCACCAGGCCGCCACTGCCGCCGCTGCCACCCAGGACATTGCCCAGCAGGCCATTGCTGCCGGCGACGGTGTCGAGCACGCCGCTGACCACGCCGTGGTCGCCCGCCACCGTGTCGAGCAGACCGCCGACCACGCCGCTGCTGCCGGTGATGCCGTCCAGCAGGCCGCCGGCGCCGCCGTCGCTGCCCGTGACGCTGCCCAGCGCACCGCCGAGCACGCCGTTGTCGCCCAGCACGGCGTTCAACAGATCGCCGGCACCGCTGGCACCGTCGGCGGCGCCCAGCACACCGCCCAGCAGGCCATCGGCACCCAGCACACTCCCCACCAGATCGCCCCCCAGGAGTTCGCCGCCGGCCACGGTGTCGAGCAGACCGCCCACGATGCCGGTGTCGCCAGCGATGCCGCCGAGCAGGTCACCGCCGGTGAGCCCACCCAGCAGACCGTCCTGGCCCAGCACGCCGCCGAGTAAGTCACCTCCCAGCAGGTCACCCCCAGTGACGCCACCCAGCAGGCCGTCGCTGCCGAGCACGCCGCCCAGCAGGTCGCCGCCGAGTGCACCGTCGGTGATGTTCGCCACGCCGTCGGTCACGTAGTCCACCTGCTGTGTCACGCCGGAGAGGACGTCGTGCACGATGTTCGAGCCCAGCAGCCCTTCGCTCAGCGGCGAGACCAGGCCGTCCACCGCGCCGGTGGCCGTGCCCACGACGTCATCCACGGGGTCCAGCACGTTCGGGTCGTTGGCCGTGAAGCTGTCGCCCAGCAGCGGCGACAGCGCACCGCTGACCGTGCCGCCCACGTTGTCCACCAGACCCGTGACCGGTGCCAGCGTGTCCGACAGGCCCAGCTCGCCCACCAGGGGCAGGCTGTCCAGGCTGGCGACGGTGTCGGAGACCACGCCCACCGCGGGGTCCAGCAGCTGGTTGCCCGTGCCACCGTCGCCCCCGCCGGTCAGGTCGCCGAGCAGGCCGCCCAGCAGGCCGTCGTTGCCCACGACGCCACCGAGCAGATCGCCGCCCAGCAAGTCACCACCAGTGAGGCCACCGAGCAGGCCGTCTTCACCGAGAACGCCGCCGAGCAGATCCCCACCCAGCAGGTCACCACCGGCGAGGCCGCCCAGCAGCCCGTCTTCACCGAGAACGCCGCCGAGCAGGTCTCCGCCAAGGAGCTCGCCTCCCAGCAGGCCGCCCACGACGCCGTTCTCGCCGACCAGTCCGCCCACCAGGCCGTCCTCGGTCAGCAGACCGCCGACCAGGCCGTCGTCGCCCAGCACGCCTCCCAGCAGCCCCTGGTCGCCCAGCACGGCATCCAGCGGGCCGCCGAGCGTGCCCCCCACCAAGCCGCCGATCAGACCGTCCTCGCCCAGCAGCGTGTCGGTCAGCCCGTCGACGATGCCGCCGTTGCCGACCACGCCACCGAGCAGGCCGTTGTCGGCCACCAGGCCGCCGACCAGGCCATCCTCGGCCAGCAGCCCGCCCACCAGGCCGTTCTCGGTCAGCAGCCCGCCGACGAGGCCGTCGTCGCCGAGCACACCGCCCAGCAGGTTGCCGACGACGCCGTCCTCGGCGAGCAGGCCGCCCACCACGCCGTCCAGGCCGGTGGCGCCGAGCACGCCGCCCAGGGGGCCGTCGCTGCTCACGAGGTTGTCCAGCAGGTTGACGACGGCGTCGGTGACGTAGTCGACCTGGGTGTCGAGGGAGCCGAGCACGGCGCCCGTGGTGCCGCTGCCCAGGAGGTCGTCCACGACAGGGGTGAGCACGGTGCCCAGGCCGTCGGTGACGCTGTCGACGCTCTGGTCGACGGGGTCGAGGGCGTTGGGGTCGTTGGCGGTGAATTCGGAGCCGACCAGGGGCGAGAGGGTGTTGTCCAGCACGGTGGTCACGTTGTCGACGACGCTGACCACGGGGTTGAGCGAGTCGCCCAGGCCCAGGGCATCGGAGACGCCCCCGACGACGGTGCCGCCGAGGCTGTCGGTGGGATCGAGCAGGGCATCGGCATCGGCATCGGCATCGGCGTCTGCGTCTGCGTCTGCGTCTGCGTCTGCATCGGCATCTGCGTCTGCATCGGCATCGGCATCGGCGTCGGCGTCGGCGTCGGCGTCGGCGTCGGCGTCAGCATCGGCATCCGCATCCGCATCCGCATCCGCGTCAGCGTCAGCATCTGCATCTGCGTCCCCATCCTCGCCCGGCTGCGGGACGAGCAACGGGAGCACGCTCCCGTCATCCCCACCGCTGTCGGCGGCGGCCACCAGGGCCGCGCCGCCCAGGGCCGCCAGCGCGAAGTCGGCCAGGCCCAGTCCGCCCGTGGCAGCCAGGGTCTTCTTCACCGCCAGCGCCGCGCCTTCGGCATCGCCGGCGGGCGCCACGGCCAGGTCGCCGGCAGCCAGGTCCACATCGACCTGCTGCAGGCCGCCCGGCAGGGCCGTCGCGGAGATGGTGGCGTCCGTGCCGCCGGTGAAGGTGCCGACCAGTGGCGCCTGGTTGGCACCGGCGCCGGGGAAATTCACGGCCGCCTGTCCGCCATCGGGAACCAGCACCCGGTCGCCGGGCAGCAGCGCCTGCGTGCCCTCGACGGGCAGGCGCACGCCCTCGCGGATCACGGCGACGCCGGGCGTGGCATTGGACAGGGTGCCCACGCCCGCCGTCGCGGCACCGCCACCCGTCGCAGAAGCAGCGACAGGCGCGGCAGAAGTCTGGGCCATCAGAACCGGCTTGTCGCCAGCAGAGGACGCCGAAAGGGCGGAGGAAGCGGAGGTCGAAGTCTGGAGCGTCATGGAGGGCCTCGTTGTGCGACGGAGATGAACCTGTGGGGCAACATGCATGCCGCCCGCGCCACCCGCCAACCGCGCGACGGACCCTGCAACCCAAGTCTTTGTCAGACAAGGAATTTCCTGCAATGCCCGCGGGCGCCTCCGCCCGCACGCGGCGCATTCGCCCGCGCTTGTTACGGGGCCGCCGCCCGTAACGCCGTAACGACATCGCCACGCCCCGGGGCCATCGATCCCGTCCGATGCCCCGATTTCCTTTTATTGCGGTCCTGCCGCTTTCCTCCCAAATATTTACATTCATTTATCAACGATATTCAAACATCTTCAATGGTCTTTTTGCCTTCTCAACAATAGGCGCGAAATTTAACAGTACACCTTTTCTGTCCTGTCTAATGGCGTCGCTTCCCCTCCAAATCGAATTACCGACCCATTTCAGGAGAGCGCGATATGCGTATTGCAGTTGTGGACGACGAGCCGGCGTCGCTGGATTTCCTGCACCGGACCATCACCCAGGAAGGCCATGAGTGTTTCGGCTTCACCACCGGGCTGGACCTCCTGCGCACCCTGCGCCATCACAGCTTCGACCTGCTGGTGATCGACTGGACCCTGCCCGACCTGACCGGGGCCGAGCTGATCCGAATGATCCGCAACGGCCTGCCCAGCACGGTGCCAATCATCTTCATCACCACCGGCGAGAGCGACGCCGACATGGTCGAAGGCCTGGGCGCCGGCGCGGATGACCACCTGTGCCGCCCGGTGCGCACCGGCGAACTGGCCGCCCGCATGCAGGCCCTGCTGCGCCGCACCTATCCGCAATTGACCGAGGCCGAATTGCATTTCGGCGTCTACACCTTCATGCCCCGCCGCCGGCAATTGACGGTGCGCAGCACCCTGGTGCCGCTCACCAACCGCGAATTCGAACTGGCCCTGCTGCTGTTCCGCAACCTGGGCCGCCTGCTGTCGCGCGAACACCTGTGCGGCACCGTGGTGGGCCCAGGCGCAGAGACCACCTCGCGCTCGCTGGATACCCATGTCTCGCGCCTGCGCCACAAGCTGGACCTGCGGCCGCACAACGGCTACCTGCTGTCGGCGATCTACCGCATGGGCTACCGCCTCGACGCCATCGAGGAGCGCGCCGTCGGCACGGCGGCCGACACCACGGCGGGGGGCGCGGAGCGTCCGCTGCTGCCGGGCCGCAGCCGCACACCGCCAGCGGCCTGACCGCCACCCTCCCGCGCCGCATGAAAGGCCGCCATCGCTGGCGGCCTTTTCGTTTTCGCAGTCCGTGTTCCGCACAGGGGGCCTCTCGGTGCAAACCCGAGGTCCGCACGCCCTCTGCATCCAGTGCATGCGCAGTGCCGTATCCGATCCACCGATGCGAAATCGGTCGAATCCCACTGCCCATCACTCCACCTACAGAGGTCACGCCGATGAGACTGTCCATCCCTGCCAAGGCGCTCGGCTTTGCCGCCGGCGCGCTGCTGATTGCGGGCGCCCACGCGTCCAGCCACCGCGAGGCGCCGTCGATCGCGGGCATGCCCAAGCTGGACGCCACCGACTTCTACATGTTCCGCAGCTACGAGGCCGGCCGGCAGGACTACCTGACGCTGATCGCCAACTACCAGCCCGACCAGAGCGCCTACGGCGGGCCCAACTACTTCAGCATGGACCCGAACGCCCTGTACGAGATCCACCTGGACACCAACGGCGACGCGGTGGAAGACCTCACCTTCCAGTTCCGCTTCAAGAACACGCTGCGCGACATCCAGCTGCCCGTGGGTGGCAAGCAGGTGTCGATCCCGCTGATCCAGGCCGGCGGCATCACGGGGCCCAACCAGGCCACCAGCAACCTGCGCGAGACCTACACCCTGAGCGTGGTGCGCGGCGACCGGCGCAAGGGCACCGTCCAGCCGGTGACCGGGCCCGGCGGCGCCACCGAGTTCGACAAGCCGACCGACAACATCGGCGAGAAGACCTTCGGTGCCGGCGCGGGCTATGCCAACTACGCCAACCAGCACATCTACGCCGTCAACATCCCCGGCTGCAGCGCGCCCGGACGCGTGTTCGTGGGCCAGCGCAAGGACCCGTTCAGTGTGGCGCTCGGCCAGGTGTTCGACCTGGTCAACCTCAACCCACTGGGTGCGCCCGATGCCAATGCCGACGCGCTCGCGGCCAAGAACGTGACGACGATGGCGGTGGAACTGCCCATCGCCTGCGTGACGACGGCGAGCCAGCCCATCGTCGGCGGCTGGACCACCGCCAGCGTGCGGCAGGGCCGGCTGATCGCCAGCCCGCCCAAGAGCGGCCACGGCACGACCGCCATCCAGGGCGGCGCCTGGGCCCAGGTCTCGCGCCTGGGCATGCCGCTGGTCAACGAGGTGGTGATCGGCCTGAAGGACAAGGACCGCTTCAACAGCTCCAAGCCCATGGACGACGCCCAGTTCGCCAACTACGTGACCAACCCCACGCTGCCGGCGCTGGTGCAGACGCTGTTCTCGGCGCCCGCCCCCACCAACTTCCCGCGCACCGACCTCGTCGCCGCCTTCCTCACCGGCGTGGACGGCCTGAACAAGCCGACCAACGTGAAGGCCTCCGAAATGCTGCGACTCAACACCAGCATCGCCGCGACGCCCAAGGCGCAGCAGAGCAACCTGGGCGTGCTGGGCGGCGACAAGGCGGGCTTTCCCAACGGCCGCCGCCCCGGCGACGACGTGGTGGACGCCGAACTGCGCGTGGCCATGGGCGCCCTGTGCGTGGCCACCGGCGCCGACGACGCGCTCAAGGTGGGCTGCAAGCCGTCGGATGCGCCCGCGGGCGGCGCGGCGCTGACCGATGGCGCCGCGCAGTCGCCGGCCCAGTTCCCGGACGCCTTCCCGTACCTCAACACACCGCTGCCGGGCGCGACCCTGGCCCGCCAGTGAGGGCGCCGCGATGAGCCGCCTGTCCATGCATCTCGCGAGCGCCCTGCTGGCTGCCGCGGCCCTGGGGGGCTGCGGCGGCGGTGGGGGTGACAGCTCCTTCGCCTTCGTGCCGGCAACGGCGCCCGGCACGGGGAGCAGCAACCCGCCCACGCCCACCAACCCCGCACCGCAGACGAGCGCCTACGACCAGTTCCTGGCCTACGTGCTCGCCCTGGTCGGCACCCAGCAGGATGGCGCCGAGCCCGCGGATGTGGCGGCGCTCGATCCGGCGCCCACGTCCGAGACGGCCGAGCCGATCGCAACACCATGAGCGGCGGGCCGCCACGCCGCCGCCACGGCGCGCACTGGCGCCCGCTGGCGCTGGGCCTGGCGGTCGCCGGCAGCGCGCTGGCGACCGTCCATGCGGCGCCGCGCCTGCCAGCGTCCGACGACCAGGTCGTCGAGACGCTGCCCGGCGGGCCGGGTGCCGCGAAAGCCAAGCGCCGGCTGCGCGCGAGCCTGCAGGAACGCGCCGGCGAGCCGGCCGCCGCGGTCGAGGCCGCCCAGGCCTACCTCACCCTGGCGCGGACGCAGGGCGATGCCCGCTATGCCGGCCAGGCGCTGGCCGCGCTGCGCGCCTGGGACGCCGTGCCGGCAGCCCAGACACCGCCGGAAGTCCTGGTGATGCGGGCCACCATCCAGCAGTTCGTCCACGACTTCGACGGCGCCGAGGCGTCGTTGAAAGCCGCCCTCGCCCGACGCCCGGCCGACGCGCAGGCCTGGCTGACGCAGGCCACCCTCCTGCGCGTGCGGGGCCGGCTTGCCGAATCCGACGCCGCCTGCCGGGCCACGGGCCGGGCGGGACCAGCCGTCTACGGCATCGCCTGCCTGGCCGAGAACGCCGCGCTGCGCGGCCGCCATGACGAGGCGCGTGCCACCTTGCGCACGCTGCTGCAGGACGCGCCGCTCCAGACCGACAGCCTGGCCGGCGTGCGGCAATGGCTGTGGACCACGCTGGCCGAAGTCGAGGAACGGGCCGCCCAGCCCGCCGCGGCCGAAGCCGCCTACCGGGAAGCGCTGCTGCTCGGCCGTGACGGCTATCTGCGGCTGGCCTATGCCGACTTCCTGCTGCAGCAGGACCGCGCCAGCGAAGTGCCGCCCTTGCTGAGTGCAGAGCCGCGCAGCGATCCGGTGCTGCTGCGCCTGGCCATCGCCGAGCGGCGCACGTCGGGTCGCCCCGGAGAGGCGGCGGAGGAACTGGCCGACCGTTTTGCGGCGGAGGCCCTCCGACCCGCAGGCGCTGCGGGCCATGCGCGCGAACAGGCACTCTTTGCCCTGGACGTGCAGGGCAATGCGAAACAGGCCCTGGCGCTGGCGCGGCAGAACATCGGCCAGCAGCGCGAGCCGACGGACCTGCTGCTGCTGGCGCGCGCCGCCCACGCCGCCGGGGACCCGGCCGCCCTTGCCGAGGCGCGCCGGGTGCGTGACGAGATCGGCCTGCGGGATGCCCGGATCGATGCGCTGCTCTGACCCCTGGCGCCGCGCCATGCGCCCGCTGCTGCTCATGGCACTCCTGGCGCTGTCCGCGCTCCTGTGCCCCCTGCCCGCACTGGCGCACAAGTCCAGCGACGCGTATCTGTGGATCACCCGGGAAGGGCCTCGGCTCGCCATCCGATGGGACATCGCCCTGCGCGACCTGGACGCCGCCCTGGACCTCGACGCCGACCAGGACCAGCGCCTGCAATGGGGCGAGGTGCGCAGACGCCTGCCGGACATCATGGCCTACGCCAGGGCGCGGCTGCAGCTGCAGCAGGGCCGCTGCATCCTGCGGCCGGGCCCGGCCGAGGGCATCGAGGAGCGGGTGGACGGCGCCTACCTAGCGCTGCGCTTCGACAGCGACTGCGCCGACACCGACCTGCTGACCATCGACTACCGGCTGTTGCGCGAGGTCGACCCCACCCACCGCGGCCTGCTGCGGCTCGGCGCGGCGAGCGACACGGCCGCCCCGAGCGCCAGCGTTCGCTCGCTCGACCCGGGCGGTGGCCCGGTGCAGGTGCGCTGGCCCTCCGACGAGGCGCCGCCACCCGCGGGCGGACATGGCTTCTTCGCCGATGGCCTGCACCACATCCTGATCGGCTACGACCACCTGCTCTTCCTGCTGTGCCTGCTGCTGCCGGCGGTGATGCGCCGCAGCGCCGCGGGGTGGACGCCGGTGGGCCGCTGGCGCGATGCCCTCTGGCCCATCGTGAGCTGGGTCACGCTGTTCACCCTGGCGCATTCGCTCACGCTCGCACTGGCGGCGCTCAAGGTCGTGAGCCTGTCGCCGCGCATCGTCGAACCGGCCATCGCCGCCACCATCCTGCTGGCGGCGCTGGACAACCTGCGGCCACTGCTCGGCACGCGCCGGCGCTTCTTCAGCTTTGGCTTCGGGCTGATCCATGGATTCGGCTTCGCGGGGGCCCTGGCCGAGCTGGACCTGCCCACCCGCGCCTTCGCCAGCGCCCTGCTGCAGTTCAACCTGGGCGTGGAGGCGGGGCAATTGCTGGTCGTGGGCATCGCCATGCTGGTGCTGCTGGGCCTTCGGCGCTGGGGCGGCTATGTGCCCATGGTGCTGCACGGTGGATCGGTGCTGGCGGCGATGCTGGCGCTGGTGTGGCTGGTAGAGCGGGTGTTCGACCTGTCGGTGCTGCCAATGGGTTGAGGGCGGTGGCCGCGAGCTGATGCGCTCGATGGCGAGCCTCTGCCCGCAGCGGGCCCATGGAGGCATGTGACCTCGGCCTAAGATAGCGCGCCCCAGACCGGGGCGGCCCCGGGGCATCCGGACGCAGCACGACCTGCGCCACGCATGCTCTTCTGGCGCCTCGGCATCCGAACGACTCGGCGTCCCACTTCATCGGGGCGCCCCCTCTGCACTCACCTTTCTCCCGACCCTGTGCCCATGACCGAACCGACCGCTCCCATCCAGGAGCCCACGCTGTGGAGCGACGAGCGCTGGACCGCGCGCGTGATCAAGAACGAAGACGACGACGGCTGGGCGGTGTCGATGACACGGCAGGGCGATGCGGAGCCGGCACTGGTCGGCCCCTGGACCATGGGCCGCGACAAGAAGAACCCCAAGCCCCTGGACACGGCCGCCTTCCATACTCTGGTCAAGACCGCCAACGAGGTGCTGCGCCGGCACGAGCAGCAACTGCATGCCCGGCTGAACAAGAGCGTGAGCGTTGGCGCGGGCTCCGAGCGCATCCGCGTGTCGCTGCAGATCGTGCCGGACGAGGACAACCCCTACGCCATCCTGCGCGCGATGGACGAGGCGGGCGAGGCGCTCGGCGAAGCGCGCGTGCCGCCGACCTTCAAACTGAATGCCGACAGCGCCGCCGCGTGGATCGAGGGCGGCTACCAGCGGCCTTCGCGCTGACGGCGACGCCGCGGCCGTCTGCGCGTCACCAACCGGCCGAACCGGGCTCGCCCTTGAAGGGGCCCACGACCTCGGGCGTGATCCAGCCCGCATAGAAGCGGCCGGGCTGAGGCACCACACGAACGCCATCCACCCAGCAGGCGAGTTGCTGCGGATAGAACGCGAGGTGGTCGCGCAGTGCGGCGTAGGTCGGCTCCGGCTCTGGATAGAACCACGCCGCTGCTTCAAACCGGTGGGTGCCCGCAACGACGGTGAGGTAGCGCGCCTCGCCCTTCCATTCGCAGTACGACGTTCCTGCGGCCGGCACCACCGCATCGGCCCGCACATCGGCGCGCGGCAGGTAGAAAGTCGGCGGGCTGGCGGTTTCGAGCAACCGCAGCGCATTGCGGGTCCGCGCGATCTCCGCATCGCCGCAGCACACCACGATCTCGCGCGAGTCCGCCTCGATGCGCGGCGGGCGCGGGTAGTCCCAGACCGATTCCTGGCCCGGGGCTGGCGTCTGGGCGAACGGAGGGCGGGCGTCGCCCACATGGCGCCACTGTGCGCGGGCGCGCTGGAGGCGTTCGATCTCTTGAGTACGGACGTCCTGGGAGGTCATGCCCGGATTTTGTGCGCGACCGTCACAAACCACACCCTGACAGCTCCGACCCAGGCGGGAACAGCACCCCACCCCAGCTTCATGGAAGGAGAGCAAATCAGGATGGCGTTGGAGACCCAATGAAAAAGCCCGGTGAGCAGGACGCTACCGGGCTTTCTGGAACCGTCATGGACGGTGACTGGCGGAGAGGGTGGGATTCGAACCCACGGTACGGGGAAACCGTACGCCTGATTTCGAGTCAGGTACATTCGACCACTCTGCCACCTCTCCACAAGCTGTGCGATTCAGTCGAAGCCTTGCATTATAGCCAGGCTTTGGGCCCGCTGGGAAGCGGCCGCAGCGATTCGATCAGGCGCGCAGCACGGCCTGGTTGCCGAGGTACGGGCGCAGCGCCTTCGGAATGGCGATGCTGCCGTCGGCCTGCTGGTGGTTCTCCAGCACCGCGACCAGCGCGCGGCCCACTGCCAGGCCGGAGCCGTTGAGGGTGTGCAGCAGCTCGTTCTTGCCTTGCGCGTTCTTGAAGCGGGCCTGCAGCCGGCGCGCCTGGAAGGCCTCGCAGTTGGAGACCGAGCTGATCTCGCGGTAGGTGGCCTGCGCCGGAATCCACACTTCCAGGTCATAGGTCTTGGACGAGCCGAAGCCCATGTCGCCGGTGCACAGCAGCACCACGCGATAGGGCAGCTCCAGCGCCTGCAGCACCGCCTCGGCATGGCGGGTCATCTCTTCCAGCGCGTCGTAGCTCTTCTCGGGGTGCACGATCTGCACCATCTCGACCTTGTCGAACTGGTGCTGGCGGATCATGCCGCGCGTGTCGCGGCCGGCGCTGCCCGCTTCGGAGCGGAAGCAGGGCGTATGCGCCGTCAGGCGGATCGGCAGCTGCGACTCGGGCACGACGGTGTCGCGCACGAAGTTGGTCAGCGGCACCTCGCTGGTGGGAATGAGGTAGAGCGCGGACAGGTCGGGCACCGGCTCGCCATCCTGGCCGCCCTTCTTGGCGGCGAAGAGGTCGCCCTCGAACTTGGGCAGTTGGCCCGTGCCGCGCAGTGTCTCGCCGTTGACGATGTAGGGCACGTAGCACTCGGTGTAGCCGTGCTGCTCGGTCTGCAGGTCGATCATGAACTGCGCCAGCGCACGGTGCAGGCGGGCGATGGCCCCCTTCATGACGGTGAAGCGCGAGCCGGCCAGCTTGACGCCCATCTCGAAGTCCAGGCCCAGCGGTTCGCCCAGTTCCACATGGTCCCGCGGCGTAAAGCCGAGCTGGGGGGCGTTGCCGCCCTCCCCGCCCTGCGGGCTCCAGCGCCGCACTTCCACGTTGCCGGCTTCGTCCTCGCCCTGCGGCACGCTCTCGTGCGGCAGGTTGGGCACCGCCAGCAACAGGGTCTGCAGTTCGGGCTGCAGCGCGTCGAGGCGCACGGCGGACGACTCCATCTCGGCCTTGAGCGCGTTGACCTCGGCCATCAGCGCATCGACCGACTCGCCCTTGGCCTTGAGCGGACCGATCTGCTTGTTCAGCGCGTTGCGGCGGGCCTGGATTTCCTCGGTGCGCGTCTGCAGTTGCTTGCGCTCGGCTTCCAGGGCGGAAAAGCGCGCGACGTCGAGGTAGGGCTGGTTCTTCTTGCGGGATTCGAGGCGCGCGACGACCGAAGGCAGGTCCTTGCGCAGGAGAGTGATGTCGAGCATCGGCTCATTGTAGGAAACGGCCCTGCGTCGCCTGCGTAAGCGCATCGCGGTCGGCGTCGCTGGCAAAGGCGGCGCTGGCCCGCTCGAAGGCCTGGCGGGCCATGGCGTCGATGGCCTGGGCGTGAGCGGGCGCGGCCCCGGCCAGCGCGGCCAGCGTCTTCTGCAGGCGGATCGATACCTCGATGGCGCCGGTGCCGTCGCGCGCCAGCGGGCGGAATGCGTCTTCCAGCAGGTCGGCCGTGGTGGGCAGCGGCACGAAGACGCGGTCGCACTCGGTCGCGTCCGATGCATCGTCAGTGCGCTCGAGCACCGCCCGGAAGGCGCGGTGCTGCGCATCGATCACTTCGATGGCGGTGCCCGCGTCGTTGACCGCCGCCGACAGCGCGCGGCTGCCGATCTCGGCCAGGGTGACCAGGCCCAGCCGCGGGTCGTGGTCGAAGCTGCGGTGGCGCTCGACGGTGAAGGCACGGGCCAGCGCGGCGCGGCAGTCGTCGTCGCCAGCGCCTTCGGCCCGCAGCAGCGGCCGCTGTGGATGCACCAGCGTACCGGGCAGCACGGCCACGTGCAGGCGCAGGTCGGCCTGCGCGGCGATGCGCTGCAGCGCGCCCACGTCCACATGGGTGACGTAGCCGGTCCGCTCGCCGAAGACCGGCCAGGCTTCGGCCGGCACCACCACGGCCGGATGCCCACCCAGGTGCGGCGCTTCGCGCCAGTCGCGGATGGCGTCGATGGCCGCGCGCTCCACGCGGTCGATCACGTCGGACATGCGGCCGAAGGCCGTCAGGTGCGCGATCCAGCGCAGCAGCGTGAACACGATCAGCGCCACCACGGCCAGCGTGCCCACGAACAGGATCACCCGCCCGCGGTCGCCGTAGAAGCCGGTCGAGAGCGCAATGATGCCAACGATGGAGAACAGGAAGGCGCCCAGAAAGGTCGAGAGCGCGTTCTGCGAGGTCGGGTCCTGGATCAGCAGCTGCGTGGCGCGCGGCGTGGCCAGCGTGGTGGCGGAGGAATAAGCCGACACCATGGCCGTGAGCGAGAAGGTGGTCACCGCCAGCATCGACGAGGCCAGGATCTGCAGGATGCCGCCCACCGAGTCCTGGCCGATGTTGCCCTCGAAGTGCTCCGGCAGCCAGGGCGCCAGGTAGCGCGCCGCCACCGCCAGCAGCACGGCCACCAGGCTGAAGACGACCGAGCGGAACCAGATGCGCCGCGCCGTGCGGCGCAGCAGCAGTCGCCAGGAAGGCAGGCTCATGGTGTGCGCACCGGACTCAGGCGACCGTCGCCGGATCGACGTTGGCGCCGCACACGATCAGGCACACGCGCTGGCCGGGCTGCAGGCGCACGGCGCCACTGTGCAGCGCCGCCAGCGGCAGCGCGGCGGCGGCCTCGACGGCCAGCTTCATCTCCTTCCACAGCCATTGCTGCGCGTCGCGGATGGCGGTCTCGGTCAACAGCAGCGCCTCGGGCACATGTTGCTTCGCGATCTCCCAGGCGATGCGGCCGATGCGGCCCGCGCCCAGCGAATCGGCGGCCAGGCCGCCCACGGCCACGTCGACCGGCTCGCCGGCTTCTCGGGCACGGTAGAGCGTGGGCGAGCCCTCGGGCTCCAGCGCGATCACGCGCGTGCGGTTCTCGAACCAGCCGGCCAGGCCGCCGATGAGGCCGCCGCCGCCCACGCTGACCAGCACCGCATCGGGCACGCCGCCGGCCTGGGCCTCGATCTCGCGGCCCAGCGTGCCGGCGCCGGCCACCACCTCGGGCTGGTCGTAGGCATGGGTGAGCAGCGCGCCCGTGGCCTGCTGGCGGGCCAGGCAGGCTTCGAGCGCATCGGCATACAGCTGGCCGACCACGTTGACCGTGGCACCCAGGTCGCGCAGCTTCTGGCGCTTGGCTTCGGGCGAGACGCCGGGCAGGAAGACCTCGCAGGGCACGCCCAGCGCGCGCGCCGCACCCGCGGTGGCGATGCCGGCATTGCCGCCGGAAGCGACGATCACACCCGCCTCGGGAATGGGGTTGGCCAGCAGGCGGTTCATCATGCCGCGGGCCTTGAAGCTGCCGCCGGACTGCAGGTGCTCCAGCTTGAGCCAGACCTCGGCGCCGGGCGCGTCCAGGCCCAGGGCCGAGGCGGGCAGTCGCCACAGCGGCGTCTCGCGCACGAAGCCGCGGCCCTGCCGCTGCAGGCGCTGGGCGGCCGCCTCGATGTCGGCGCGCCAGCTCACGGAGTCGGGCGAATCGTGCGAAGAAGAGGTCGAAGTCGTCATGGGTGGTCCATAAGTGGCACCGGCCGCATCATGCGGCCGGCTGGCGGGAGACCTCGCGCCGCGCGCCTGCGCGCTGCGGATGGCGTCCGGGAAGGATCAGGAGATGTGCTGCAACGGCGGCTGGTCGTCCAGCTTGAGGCCCTTGGGCAGCGGAAACTTGAGATGCTCCTCCACGCCCGGCAGGCTGCGCACCGACACCGCCCCCAGCGACTTGATGCGCTCGATGACCTCGGCCACGAGCACTTCGGGCGCCGAGGCGCCGGCCGTCAGGCCCACCCGGCTGCGACCCTCGAACCAGGCCGGTTCTAGCTCGGCGGCCGAGTCGACCATGTAGGCCGGCGTCCCCAGCCGCTCGGCCAGCTCGCGCAGGCGGTTGCTGTTGGAGCTGGTGGGGCTGCCCACCACGATCACCACGTCGACCTGCGGCGACAGCAGCTTGACCGCGTCCTGCCGGTTCTGCGTGGCGTAGCAGATGTCCTGCTGCTTGGGCTCGCGCACCTTGGGAAAGCGCGCCCGCACGGCAGCGGCGATCTCGGCGGCGTCGTCCACGCTCAGCGTGGTCTGGGTGACGACGGCGAGCTTGTCGGTCTGGCCGGGCTGCACGCGGGCGACGTCCTCCACGTCTTCGACGAGATGGATGCCGCTGGAGAGCTGGCCCATCGTGCCCTCGACCTCGGGGTGCCCCTTGTGGCCGATCATGATGAACTCGTAGCCTTCCTTCGCCAACTTGGCCACCTCGACATGCACCTTGGTCACCAGCGGGCAGGTGGCGTCGAAGATCGAGAAGCCGCGCGCGCGGGCCTCGTTCTCCACCGCCTTGCTCACGCCGTGGGCGCTGAAGACCAGCGTGGCGCCGGGCGGCACCTCGTCGAGCTCCTCGATGAAGATCGCGCCCTTGGCCTTGAGCTCGTTCACCACATAGGTGTTGTGCACGATCTCGTGACGCACATAGATCGGCGCGCCGAACTTGGCGAGGGCACGCTCCACGATCTCGATGGCGCGGTCCACGCCGGCGCAGAAGCCGCGCGGCTCGGCCAGGAGGATTTCGTTGAGCGCGGTACCGGTGGTCATCACAGGACGCCGATCAGGCGCACCTCGAAAGTCACCGGCTGGCCTGCCAGCGGATGGTTGAAGTCGAACTGCACCGCGCTGTCCGACAGCGCGATCACGGCGCCCGCATAGCTGCCCGCGCCATCGGGCGTGGGGAACTGCACCACGTCGCCGACGGTGTACTGCTCGTCGGGGTCGCCCAGCTGCGCGAGCAGCGTGCGCGCCACCCATTGCTGCATCTCGGCATTGCGCTCGCCGAAGGCCTCGCCGGCCGGCAGATCGAAGGTGGTGTGCGTGCCTTCTTCCAGGCCCAGCAGGCGCTGTTCGACGGCAGGCGAGAGTTCGCCTGCGCCCAGCGACAGCGTGGCAGGCTTGTCGTTGAAGGTGTTGATGATGTCGCCGGCCGGGCCGGCCAGGCGGTAGTGCAGCGTGAGGAAGGAGCCGGGCTGCACCACGGGGATTTGGGTGGACGAAGACAAGGGAGGCCCCCGATAAACTGGCCCGCGAGTTTAAAGGAGGGGGGTTGGGCCGCCGTGCCGTAGGGCCGTCGACGCCGCAACCCCCAAGGGAGGAACCTCATGGCATTCCACGACCTGCCGGCCGATGCGCGCCCGCGGGAAAAGCTGCTCGCGCGCGGGCCCGCCGCCCTGAGCGACACCGAACTGCTGGCGCTGCTGCTGCGCACCGGCCTGGCGGGCCGGCATGTGCTGCAGCTTGCGCAGGACGTGCTCGACGCCTGCGGCGGCATTGCCGGCCTGCTGCATGCCGACGGCGAGGCCCTGCGCAGGATCCGCGGCCTGGGCGGCACCGCCAAGCGGGCCGAGCTGCTCGCGGTGATGGAGCTGGCCCGCCGCGCCATGGCGCAGCGGCTGACCGAGCGCCCGGCTTTCGAGGCACCCGATGCCGTCGCGCAGTACCTGCAGCTGCACCTGGCCCACAAGCCGCACGAGGTGTTCGCGGTGCTGTTTCTCGACACCCGCCATCACCTGCTGGCGATGGAGGAGCTGTTCCGCGGCACGCTGGCACAGACCAGCGTCTACCCGCGCGAGGTGGTGCAGCGCGCCCTGCACCACGGCGCCGCGGCGGTCGTTCTGGCCCACAACCACCCCAGCGGCGACGTGCAGCCCTCGCGGGCCGACCAGCAGCTCACCGACGCGCTCAAGGCCGCGCTGGCCCTGCTCGACATCCGCGTGCTGGACCATGTGATCGTGGGCCCGGGCCGCTTCCTGTCGATGGCGCAGCAGGGACTCGTCTGACCCGCGGCGCCCCTGCCGCGGGGCCGTGAGACACTGCCCCGATGCCCCCCAAGACCCCGGCCCTGAAGAGCTTGGCCGACCTCAAGCAGGTCCAGCGCCAGCTGGCCGAGGACCGCGCGCGCGAGACGGCCGAGGCCCTGCGCCAGAAGCAGCTGGAAGAGCAGCGCCAGGCACGCCAGAACCTCTTTGCCCGCGCCATCGGCGCCGACACGGGCGCCACCAAGCCGCTCAAGCACAAGCCCATGGTCGTGCTGGCCAAGGAGCGGCCGGCGCCGGTGGCCACGCAGTTCCACCTGGACGAGGCCAAGGCGCTGCGCGAAGCGATCAGCGACGAGTTCGACGTGACGACGCTGCTGGACGCCGACGACCAGATGAGCTTCCGCCGCCCCGGCGTGGGCCTGGACGTGACGCGCCGGCTGCGTTCGGGCGACTGGTCCATCCAGCGCCAGCTGGACCTGCATGGCCTGCGCAGCGACGAAGCGCGCGAGGCGTTGGGGGGCTTCATCCGCGAGGCCCACCGCCACGGCGTGCGCTGCGTGCGCGTGGTGCACGGCAAGGGCCTGGGCTCGCCCGGCAAGCAGCCGGTGCTCAAGACCAAGGCGCAGCGCTGGCTGATCCAGAAGAAGGAAGTGCTGGCCTTCGTTCAGGCCAAGCCCGCCGAGGGCGGAGCCGGCGCGCTGGTGGTGCTGCTGGCGCCGGCGGGGCGCTGAGGGCGCCAGGCCAGGCGCTCAGGGCACGTCCCTCGGCCTCGCTGCGGGCGGGCGCGCTTCAAGCGCGCGGGGGCGCTCAGACGCCCTTGTTACGCATCCAGTCGGCCGTCTGGAAGAAGGAGTCGCGCAGGCGCGCACGCAGCGCCTCGGGCACGCCGGTCTCGCCCATGGCCTGGTCCATGCAGGCCAGCCACTGGTCGCGCTCCTTGATGCCGATGGGAAAGGGCATGTGCCGCGCCCGCAGGCGCGGATGGCCGAAGCGCTCCGTGTAGTGCTGCGGCCCACCCATCCATCCCGTGAGGAACCACGTCAGCCGCTGCCGGGCGTTGTCCAGGCTGGGGCCGTGGGCGGCGCGCAGATCGGCGTACCCGGGCTCCAGTTCCATCAGGTCGTAGAAGCGCTCGACCATGGCGCGGATCTTGTCTTCGCCGCCGATCCACTCGAAGACGGTGTCATAGGGCGGCTTTTCCTGAATCTGCATCGGTGGATTGTCGGCCGCCCGGCCAAATGCCCAGATTCAGTGCGCGCGTACGCCCCCAACGCCGCCGACCACTGGCACATGTTTTGCTCGTTTTAGTTCTTCATATTGAAATCAGTTCAATATATTGAACAAGGAGTGATGAGCATGACCATGAGCGACGCTTTCTCCCGACGCCATTTCCTTGGCGCCGCCTCCTCGCTGACGGTGGGTCTTGCCCTGCCGGCGCGGGCCGCGGGAGGCTTCACCTCCACCGTCTTCGGCGGCGTCTGGGAGAAGAACTACCGCGCCGCCATCGTCGACAGCTTCGAGAAGAAGCTGGGCGTGAAGGTCGCGCTCAAGCTGGGCACCGCCAGCGAATGGCTGACCAACGGCATGGTCAACCGGGCCAGGCCGGAGATCGACATGCTGCTGCTGCCCTATCCAGACAGCATCAAGGCGGTGCGTGCGGGCATCGGCATGCCGCTGTCGCCCGACAAGATCCCCAACATCCGCAACGTGCACCCGATGTGGTTCGACCAGTTCCGCAAGGAGGCGGTGGGCCTGGACTACGTGGCCTACGGCATCGCCTACCGCACCGACCTGGTGAAGAAGCCGCCCGAAGCCTGGAGCGACCTGTGGGACCCGGCCCTCAAGGGCCGGGTCACGGTGCCCCACATCGGCGTCTGGGGCAGCTGGGAGATGCTGGTCGCCGCCGCCCGCACGCGCGGCGGCGACGAGAGCAACCTCGACCCTGGCTTCAAGGCCCTGCGCGAGCTGCGTCCCAACATCCGGCGCTTCTTCAGCGGCTCCACCGACGCGATGCAGATGCTCGACACCGGCGAGGTCTCGGTGGTGGCGATGACCACCAACATCCCGGCCTACGCACTCATCGACAGCGGCAAACCCGTCAAGTTCGTCTTTCCCAAGGACGGCTCGATGGTGGGCATGGTCTCTTACCACGTGGCCCGCAACACGGCCAATGCCGAGCTGTGCATGCAATTCATCGACCATGCGCTGAGCAAGGAGGCGCAGGAGGCCTTCTGCAACGCCGTGATCGCCGGCCCCACCAACCGCCTGGCCCGCCTGAGCGGCAAGGCGGCCGAGCGCGTGCCGGCGCTGGAGCAGCTCAAGCTCTTCGACTGGGGCAAGGTCATTCCGCAGATGTCGGAGATCACCGACCGCTGGAACCAGGAGATCGCAGGTTGATCGCCGCGCAACTCACGCAAGAGGTGGTGCAGGACGCCGCACCCTTCGCCACGGCACTGGTGATTCCCGCCACGGCCACGCTGCGCGACGCGCAGCCGGCCGCGCTGGCGGACCTGGCAGGGCTCCTGGAGGCCGCGCGTGCCGCCCAGGTCTTCACCGTGTTCATCGCCCCGGTGGAGCACGCCTTCGCCTGGCCGCCGACGCTGGCGCCGCAGCCCGGGCCGCACGAGTTCGTGGTCCGCGCGCCCGATACCGGCGCCTTCGGCGCCAGCACGCTCAACCTGCTGCTGCGCGCCAACGCGATCGAGCAGTTGGTGGTGGCGGGCCTGCAGCTGGACCTGGCCCTGGCCAGCCTGCTGCGCGATGCCCGCGCGCGAGGCCTCCAGGCGCAGGCCGCTGTGGACGTCCCGACGATGCATGCCATCGTGCAGCGATGGCATGCAGGATCGGATGCCCCGCGCAGCTGGCAGCCGCAGGTCAAGCATGCGCGCTGGCTGCGCACGCTGGAGCAGCGCCTGGCCCCCGCCCACACCGCCCTGCTGCTGATCGATGTGCAGAACGACTTCGTGAGCCCCGAGGGCGCCACCGGGCGACGCGAGGCCATGCCGCTGGTGCAGGCCGCCGTGGCGCGGATGCCCGCCCTGCTGGAGGCGGCGCGCACCGCCGGCTGTACCGTCGTGCATGTGCATGCCGAGTACGGCCAGCACGTGCGCCACGTCGGCTCGCCCTACCGCTTTCCGAGCGCGCTGACGCGCGAGGGCGCCGTCTGGAGCCTGTCGGCCGCCGAGGTGGACGACGCGCACCAGTTCGCGCCCGGCGAGGTCGAGGTCTGCCTGCCCGGCAGCTGGGGCGGCCGCGCCCTGGAAGCGGTGGCGCCGCGGCCCGGGGAGCTGCAGATCACCAAGCACCGATTCAGCGCCTTCGTCGACACGCCGCTGGAGGTGATGCTGCGCGCCCGCGGCATCCGCACACTGATCGTGGCCGGCGTGACCACCAACTGCTGCGTCGAATCGACGGTGCGCGATGCCTCCATGCTGGACTTCCACGTGGTGGTCGCGGAGGACGCCGTGGGCGTGAAGAACTCGGTGGTGGCGCTGCACGAGGCCTCGCTCGAGCAGATGCGCACCTACTTCGCGCGGGTCGAACCCGTGGCCCGCATCGCGCAGGCGCTGCAGAGCCACGCACTGCCGGCAGAGGCCAGCCCATGAGTGCCCACGCCGCCGTGCTGGCGCCCGACTCCCTGACCGTCGTCGCGCCGGCCCGGCGCGCGCCGCCGGTGGGCCTGCTGGTGCTGCCGGGCCTGGCCCTGCTGGTGCTCGGCCTCTTCCTGCCGCTGGGCCAAGTGCTATGGATGAGCCTGAATCCGGCCGAGCCCGGCGTCATCGCACCAGTGAGCGAGCTCACGCTGGCCAACTACGCCCGGCTGATGCGCAGCGACTTCTACCTGGGCATCGTCGGCCGCACGCTGTGGCTGTCGGCGCTGACCACCCTGCTCACGGCCGTGTTCGGCATGGTGCTCGGCATGTCGGTGTGGCGGGCACGGCCATCGGTGCGCGGCATGCTGCTGGTGATGATCCTGGCGCCGCTGCTGGTGAGCATCGTCGCGCGCACCTACGGCTGGGTCGTGCTGCTGGGCGACAAGGGCGCGCTCAACACCACGCTCATGGCGCTCGGCCTCAAGGACGAACCGCTGCGCATCATGTACACCCAGCCCGCCGTGCTCATCGGGCTGGTGCATGTGTTCCTGCCCTTCATGGTGCTCTCGCTGCTGGGTGCGCTGGACCGCATCGACCCCTTGCTCACCGAGGCCGCGGCCACGCTCGGCGCGTCGCGCTGGCATGTCTTCCGGCACGTGATCCTTCCCCTGTCGGTGCCGGGCCTGGCCAGCGGCACGATCATGGTGTTCAGCCTGTCGATGTCCTCGTACGTGACGCCCGCGCTCATGGGTGGCAGCCGTTCGGGACTGATGACCACCTTCATCTACCAGCAGTTCTCGGTCACGATGAACTGGCATTTCGGCGCCACCATGGTGGCCGTGCTGCTGGCCACCACGCTGGCCCTGCTGCTGGCCGTGGTGGGCTGGAGCCGCTGGTACACGCGCCAATGGAGCCTCGGCCGATGAACCGCGCCCTGTCCCTCGGCATGCGGATGCTGACCGTGCTGCTCTACGTCTTCCTGCTCGCGCCACTGGCGATGGTGGTGATCGTGTCCTTCAACGGCGGCCCGGTGCCCAGCTTTCCGCCCACCGATCTGTCGCTGCGCTGGTATGGCGACGCCCTGGCCTCGGACAACTTCATGGGCGGGCTGGTCACCAGCCTCTGGCTGGCCGCGGCGGCCACGCTGGTGGTGCTGCCGGTCGGCGTGGCCGCGGCCTTCGCCATCGCGCGCGGGCGCTGGCCCGGTCGCACGCTGGTGGAGTCACTGTTCCTGTCGCCGCTGATCGTGCCGGGCATCGTCATCGGCATCGCGGTGCTGGTGGCCATGGCGGGCCTGGGCATCGGCAACGCGCCGCTGCGGCTGCTGCTGGGCCACGCGCTGATCGTGCTGCCCTACACGCTGCGCACCGTGCTGGCCACGCTCGCCCGCATGGACCCGACGCTGGAGGAAGCCGGCATGGTGTTCGGCGCCTCGCGCTGGCAGGTGCTGCGCCACATCCTGCTGCCGCAGCTGCGTGGCGCCATCGCGGCCGGCGCCATCCTGAGCTTCATCCTCTCCTTCGACGACGTCTCGGTCTCGCTCTTCCTCGGCAGCGCCCAGCACACCACGCTGCCCATCGCCATCATGTCCTACATGCAATACAACTTCGACCCGTCCATCGCGGCGATCTCCGCCATGCTGATCCTGGCCACGCTGGCCATCGCCCTGGGCGTCGAGCGCGTGTTCGGCCTCAAGAAGATCCTGGGGAGCTGAGCATGGCCCATGTCCGCGCCGAACGCCTGCGCAAGAGCCACGGCAGCCAGCTGGTGCTCGACGACATCTCGCTGGACATCCCCAGCGGGCAGTTCCTCACGCCGCTGGGCCCGAGCGGCTGCGGCAAGAGTTCGACGCTGCGCATCGTGGCCGGGCTCTCTTCGCCCGACGCCGGTCGCATCCTGATCGACGAGCGCGACGTCACCCGGCTGGAGGTGCAGAAGCGCAACATCGGCATGGTGTTCCAGAGCCATGCGCTGTTCCCGCACATGTCGGTGAACGAGAACGTGGCCTTCGGCCTGCGCATGCGCAAGGTCTCCGGCGCCGAACAGCAGCGCCGCGTGCGGCGTGCCCTGGCGCAGGTGCGGCTGGAGGACTTCGGCGAGCGCTTTCCGCAGCAGCTCTCGGGCGGCCAGCAGCAGCGCGTGGCCATCGCCCGCGCGCTGGTGGTGGAGCCGAGCATCCTGATCCTCGACGAGCCTTTCGGCGCGCTCGACCGCAAGCTGCGCGAGGCCATGCAGACCGAGCTCTACGGCATCACGCGCGAGCTGGGCATCACCGCCCTGTTCGTCACCCACGACCAGGAAGAGGCGCTGATGCTCAGCGACAGCGTGGCCGTGATGAACCGCGGCCGCATCGAGCAGGTCGGCCCGCCCGCCGAGTTGTACGAAAAGCCGCGCAACCGCTTCGTTGCGGAGTTCATGGGCCTGGACAACTTCGTGCGCGCGCGGCTGGAGCAGGCTGGCCCGCAGGGCAGCGTGCTCAGCGCCTTCGGCCAGCGCTTCGAGGCGCCGGCCAGCGCGCTACCCGCCGGCACCGAGGTGGAGATCGCCGTGCGGCCCGAGCGCATCCGGCTGGCCCCGCAGGCCCAGGACACCTCGGTCCGCGTGTGCGGCCGCCTGACCCAGGCGATCTACCACGGCCATGCCTCGGACTACACCGTGCAGCTGCCCGACGGGCAGCAGTTGCTGGTGCGGCAGGAGAGCGCCGGCCAGGCCCCGCTTTCCGTCGGCACCGAGGTGTGGGCGCATTGGCCGCCGCTGGCCGTGAACATCCTCGAAGCGGCGTGAGCGGCGGCGCAGCCATTCCCGAGCGCTCCCGCGTCGCAGGCGAAGCCGGAGGTTCAACCGTGCTCGCGCGCCCCGCCAAGGCACACGAGCGCCTGGCCCAGGCCGGCCTGGCCATCACGGCGGCCTGCACCATCCTGCAGACCGTGCTGGGCGGCCGTGCCTGGCAGGTGGCCGCCGCGCTGGGTCTGGCGGTGTTCATTGCGGCGGCCTGGCCGCGCGTCAGCAGACAGGCGCGGCTGTTCGCCGGCCTCGCCGTGCCCGGCGCGTTGCTGGTGTGGCTGCTGGCGCCCGCGCCGGCCCCTGTGCTGCAAGCCGCGGTGGCGCAGAGCACGCAGTTCGCCGCGCTGCTGGCCGCCCTGGCGACGCTGCGCCTGCCGATGCGCCGCTCGCCGCTGATGGGCCGCGCCGCCGCGTCCCTGCTCGCCGCCAGCCCCGGTGCGCGGCACGGCACCGTGCTGTTCGGCAGCCACTGGCTGAGTCTGATGTTCAGCTTCGGCGTGGTGCCCATGATGGGCGAACTGCTGGAGCGCGCAGGCCTGCATGTGCGCACGAGCCCCGTCGCCCGCGGCATGCTGGCGGCCGTGATCCGCGGCCTGGCCATGACCACCACCTGGTCGCCCATGGCGATCAGCTTCGCCATCGTGAGCGCGGCCTTTCCCAAGCTGGGCGTGCTGCCCTTCGTCGGCACCGGAATGCTGGTGGCCGCACTCGTGCTGGGCGCGGAGGCCTGGAGCGAGCGCCGCGCCGCGCCCGCCGGCGCCGACGCGGACGCCACGCCGGTGCCGGCATCGCCCTCGGACCGGCGCGCCCTCTGGCTCATCCTGGGCATGAGCGTGCTGCTCTTCCTGGCCACGCTGCTGCTGCACGGCTCGACCGGCTGGAGCTTCATGGCCTGCGCCACCCTGACCATTCCGGCGCTCAGCCTCGCATGGGCGCTGGCGCAATCCCGCGCCCCCCGCACGGCCGGACGGAACGGCCGTGCCGGCGCGCGTGCAGCGCTGTCGCACTTCTTCGAGGTCCTCACCGAGACCCGCAGCGAGATCTTCATCTTCTCGGCCGCCATCTTCATCGGCCAGGGCGTGCTGGCCGTCGCGCATGCGGCGGGCCTGGGCGCGGGCGGTGCTGGCCTGCCCGGCTGGCTGCTGCCGCTGCTGTGCCTGGTGTCCATTCCGCTGGTGGCCTCGCTCTCCGTGGCGCCCACCATCGCCGTGCTGATCTGGGCCCAGGTCTTCGCGGGCACCGCCTCGGCCCTGGCGGCGCCGCTCACGCATGCGCTGGCGCTCACACTGGGCTGGTCGCTGGCCATCACGGTGTCGCCGGTGAGCGCCACGCTGCTGCTGGCTGGCGCCATGACCGGCGTGCCGCCGCGGGAGATCGCGCTGGGATGGAACCGGGGCTTCGTGCTGCGCAGCGGACTGGTCGCCGGTGCCGTGCTCGCCGGCCTCTACGCGCTGGGCTGCTGAGGGCCGAGCGCGCGGGCCTGGCCTGCGATGTCTTCCTGCGCGATGCGCAGCGCGGCCTCCACACGCTGTCGCAGCGGTGCATCGAGTCGATGGGCCGGCACCGCCACCGACACCGCCGCCAGCGGCACGCCCATGGAGTTGACGATGGGCAGTGCCATCGAGGCGACCTCCGGGATGCGGCCGGGTGCGCGGAAGGCCACGGCGCCATCGGCCACCTCGCGCAGGTGCGCAAGCAGCGCGTCGGCCTCCGCACCCGCAGGCACGCCGCAGCGCGCCAGCGTGGGCGCCCATTGCGCCATGCCGCGCAGCGCCAGCATGGCCAGGCCGCCGGCGGTGTCGGTGATCGAGGCCCGCTCACCCAGCGAGAACATGTAGGTCAGGCGCCGCCGGCAGACCTCGCGCCACATCACCAGCACCTCGTCGCCTTCCGCCTGCACCAGGAAGCAGCTTTCATCGACATCCAGCACCAGCCGGCTGAGCACAGGCTGGCTGATCTGCACGATGTCGGCTTCGGAGAGATAGCGTCCGGCAATGCCGAGGATGCGCGAGCCCAGCGAATAGGCGCGGCTGAAGGCGTCGCGGCGCAGGTAGCCGGAGCGCACCAGCGTGTCGAGGATGAGCGTGGTGGTGCTCTTGGGAATGCCCAGCCGCGCGGCGATGTCGGAATGCTTGAGCAGCCGTGCCTCGGCCACCAGCTCGATGATGTCGAGGGCGCGGCGCGCGGCGCGCACCTGCTTGGAATCTTCGGAAGGGGCGTCGGACTGGGGGGAGGAGGCGGTCACGATGGGCGAGCGGATGGGCCATCGCGAGTGCACCCCGGCCAACGGCGCAGGGACTTTAGCACCCGGCGTGCCAGCCGCCCGGCATTCACTCGGCCGCCTGCCGCAGCGTGGCGGCCACCGGCCGGCGCAGCACCTCGCGCAGGCTCCACCAGCCGGCGCCCAGGGCCAGCAACGCGCCCACGATGGCGCCGCCCAGCGGCACGAAGGGCGAGGCGGTCCAGCGGAAGTCGAACACCCAGCGCGCCAGCGCCCAGCCGATGGCCGAGGCCACGATGCTGGCCAGCAGGCCGGCGAGCAGTCCGGTGCCGGCCAGCTCCGCACGCTGCACCTGGCGCAGCAGCGCGGCGCGGGCGCCCAGCGCGCGCATCACGGCGAACTCGCGCGCCCGCTCCTCGCGCGTGGCGCTCACCGCGGCGAACAGCACCACCAGGCCCGCCGCGAGCGTGAAGCCGAACAGGAACTCGACTGCGCGGATCACCTGGTCCAGCACGCGCTGCACCTGGGCGATGGTGCTGCTCATGTCGACGTTGGTCACGTTGGGAAACTGGCGGACCAGCGCGTTGTCGAAGCCTCGTTGCTCTGGAGCCCGAAAGGCCGCCAGGTAGGTCACGGGCACCTCGGCCGGCATCGCCGCCAGCGGGTACATCACGAAGAAGTTCGCATGCAGCGAGCCCCAGTCCACCTTGCGCGTCGAGGTGATGCGGCCCTCGCTGGTCACGCCGCCGATGTCGAAGCGCAGCCGGTCGCCGAGCTTCAGGCCCAGCGTCTCCATCAGGCCCTCTTCCACGCTCACGGCATTGGCTTCGCCGGAGGTCCACGCACCCTGAACGATGCTGTTGTGGCCCGGCCGGTCGGCGGCATTGCTGAGGTTGAACTCGCGATCCACCAGGCGCTTGGCGCGGTCCTCGCTGTAGTCGTCGGGCGTGACCGGCTTGTCGTTGATGGCCACCAGCCGGCCCCGGAACATCGGGTACCAGTCGTACTGCGCCACGCCGCCCTGGCGCAGCGCGTCCTGGAAGGCCTGCGCCTGATCGGGCATGACGTTGATGACGAAGCGGTTGGGCGCATCGGGCGGCGTGGCCTTGCGCCAGCTGTCCACCAGGTCGGTGCGCAGCAGCACGAGCAGCATCAGCGCCAGCAGGCCCACGGCCAGGCTGCTGACCTGAAGCACCGCATACACCGGCCGCGCCGACACCTGCCGCGTGGCCAGCACCAGCCAGCGCGGGGCGCTGCCTTCGCGGACCACGCGACGCAGCATCAGCACGGCCAGCCAGGCCAGCACGGCGAACACCGCCACCGCTCCGGCGAAACCACCGACCGCGATCAGGCCGAGCTTGAGGTCGCTGCTGGCGGCCAGCAGCAGGGCCGCGAAGCCGGCCACGCCCAGCCCGAGCACCGCCGCCGACGCCGGCCGCAGTGCGCCCAGCTCGCGGCGGATCACGCGCAACGGCGGCACCTGGGCCAGTTGCAGCACCGGCGGCAGACCGAAGGCGAAGAGCAGCGTGAGCCCCATGCCCACGCCGAATAGCGCGGGCCAGGCCGTGGCCGCGGGCAGATCGCCGTCGACCAGCCCCGCCAGCAGGCGCACGAACACATGGTGCACCGCATAGCCGATGGCCACGCCCGCCAGACTTGCGCCCAGCCCGATGACGCCGAACTCGACCGCATAGGCACCCGCGATGGTGCGCTGGCGCTGACCCAGCACGCGCAGCATGGCGGCGCCGTCCAGGTGCCGGGCCGCGAAGCCGCGCGCCGCCAGCGCCACGGCGACGGCCGACAGCAACGCGGCCAGAAGGGCCACGAGGTTCAGGAATTTCTCGGCCCGGTCCAGCGTCTGGCGCATCTCGGGCCGGCCGCTGTCCAGCGACTCCAGCCGGGCACCGCGCAGCTCGCCGGCGTCCAGGCGCTGCTGGACCTGGTCCGAGAAGCGCTTGACGGCCGGTGCCTCGCCCGCTACCGCGAGCCGGTAGCGCACGCGGCTTGCCGGCTGTACGAGGGCGGTGCGGGCCACATCGGCCTGGTTCATCATGACCCGCGGCGCGAAGTTGAGGAAGCCGGCGCCACGGTCGGGCTCGATCACCAGCACACGGCGGATCGTGAGCGAGGCGTCGCCCAGCAGCAGGGTGTCGCCCACCTTCAGGTCCAGGGCTTCGAGCAGGCTGGCATCGACCCACACATCACCGGGCGCCGGCACGTCGCGGGTGGCGGCGTCCGGCGCGCCGGCGGCATCGGCCACGCGCAGGCTGCCCCGCAGCGGATAGCCGGCCGCCACGGCCTTGAGCGCCACCAGCCGGCTGGCGCCGCCGCGATCGTCGGGCGCCCGGGCCATGGTGGGGAAGTCGTAGGTCAGGGCCGACTGCAGGCCCTGCCCGTGCGCCGCGTCCACCTGCGCCTGGGGTGGCGGGTTGTCCGTGACCAGCACTGCGTCACCGCCCAGCAACTGGCGGGCGTCGCGCGCCAGACCGCCCTTGAGCCGGTCGGCGAAGAAGCCCACCGCCGTCAACGCCGCCACGGCCAGCAGCACGGCCACGATCAGCAGGCGCAGTTCGCCCGCACGCAGGTCGCGGCGCAGCGTGCGCCAGCCAAGGAAGAGAGCGTCTTTCATAGGAGTGGCGCACGATAGCCGAGCGCTCCCGGCCGCGCGGGAATGCGGGGCAATCCCGAAGGGATTTCCCGCATGCGCATCCGGGCGGCCGGCGGCCATGATGGTCTGGCGGACGCGGCGTCTTCCGACGCTGCCATGCGGCGGGCGCTGCAACCATGGCGGCCCAACCGATACGACGTCCAAGGAAGCCCATGAACGCCCTCGCCCGATCCGCCCTCGCCATCGCCACCCTGGCCGCCGCTGGCGGCCTGCTGGCCGGCTGCGACCCCAAACCCAAGGCCGAGACGCCCACCGCCGCATCAACCTCCGGCGCCAGTGGGACACCCCAGGGCATCAACCCCGCGCCCTCCCATGCGGGCGTAGACTCCGGCGCCCACAAGGGCCCGGCCGAAGGCAGTTCGGCCATCGGCGGGGTGGCGGCAGGCCAGGCGGCTGGCGGCCACACCGTCGATGGCCCCGCACCGGCACCGTCCAGCGGCGACGGTGCGGCGCCCAAGAACTGACGAGCACCCCGGCGGCGGCCCGAAGAATTCCCACGACAGACGCATCACAGCGCGACCCACGATGAAGCCCACGAAACCCGTGTCATTGCAGGAGGTTCGGTCATGGACATGAACCGCCGCCACTTCTTCCGCGTCAGCGGTGCCGGCCTGGTTGGCTCCAGCCTGGTGGCCCTGGGCTTCTCGCCCACCGCCGCACTGGCCGAGACCCGCCAGTTCAAGCTGGCCCGCACCACCGAGACGCGCCAGACCTGCACCTACTGTTCCGTGGGCTGCGGCCTTCTGATGTACAGCCTGGGCGACAAGGCCAAGAACGTGAAGGCCTCCATCCTTCACATCGAGGGCGACCCGGACCACCCCGTCAACCGCGGCACCCTGTGCCCCAAGGGCGCCGGCCTGCTCGACTTCGTGCACAGCCCGATGCGGCTGAAGTACCCCGAGGTGCGCGAGCCCGGCAGCACCGAGTGGAAACGGGTGAGCTGGGACGAAGCCTTCGGCCGCATCGCCAAGCTGCTCAAGGCCGACCGCGACGCCAACTTCCAGGCCACCAATGCCGCCGGGCAGGTGGTCAACCGCTGGACCTCGTCGGGCATGCTGTGTGCCTCGGCCTCCTCCAACGAAACCGGCTATCTCACGCACAAGGCATTCCGCTCGCTCGGAATGCTCGTCTTCGACAACCAGGCCCGCGTTTGACACGGACCGACGGTGGCCAGTCTGGCCCCGACGTTCGGCCGCGGTGCGATGACCAACCATTGGCAGGACATCCAGAACGCTGATCTGGTCCTGATCATGGGCGGCAATGCCGCAGAAGCGCATCCGTGCGGCTTCAAGTGGGTCATCGAGGCCAAGAAGCACAACAAGGCACGCCTCGTCGTGGTGGACCCGCGCTTCACGCGCTCGGCCGCCGTGGCGGACTACTACGCGCCCATCCGCGCCGGCTCCGACATCGCCTTCCTGGGCGGCGTCATCCACTATCTGCTGAGCCAGGACAAGATCCAGACCGAGTACGTCCGCAACTACACCAACGCCCCCTTCATCGTGGGCCCGGACTACAAGTTCGAGGACGGTCTGTTCAGCGGCTACAACGCCGAAAAGCGCAGCTACGACAACAAGAGCTGGGGCTACGCGCTCGACGAGCAGGGACACGCGAAGGTCGACATGACCATGCAGGACCCGAACTGCGTGCTGCAGGTCATGAAGCGCCACTACGCGCGCTACACGCCCGAGATGGTCAGCCGCATCACGGGCACGCCCCAGGACAAGTTCCTGAAGGTCTGCGAGTACATCGCCAGCACCAGCGTGCCCGGCCGCACCATGACCATCATGTATGCGCTGGGCTGGACGCAACACAGCCAGGGCTCACAGATGATCCGCACCGGCGCCATCGTGCAGCTGCTGCTCGGCAACATCGGCGCGCCCGGCGGCGGCATGAACGCGCTGCGCGGCCACAGCAACATCCAGGGCCTGACGGACCTGGGCCTGCTGTCGAACTCGCTGCCCGGCTACCTCTCGCTGGCCCGCGACACCGAGCAGACGCTGGACGACTACTACAGGCCCCGCGCCCTCAAGCCGCTGCGGCCCAACCAGATGAGCTACTGGCAGAACTACCCCAAGTTCTTCGTCAGCATGCAGAAGGCCTGGTTCGGCAAGGCGGCCACGGCCGAGAACGACTGGGCCTTCCACTACCTGCCCAAGATCGACAAGCTCTACGACGTGCTCCAGGCCTTCGAGCTGATGGACCAGGGCAAGCTCAACGGCTACATCTGCCAGGGCTTCAACCCCGTCGGCTCGTTCCCGGACAAGCACAAGATCGTGCGCAGCCTGTCCAAGCTCAAGTTCCTGGTCACCATCGATCCGCTGATGACCGAGACCAGCGAGTTCTGGCGCAACTTCGGGGAGCACAACGACGTCGATCCCAAGCAGATCCAGACCACGGTGTTCCGCCTGCCCTCCACCTGCTTCGCGGAGGAGAACGGCTCGGTCACCAACTCCAGCCGCTGGCTGCAGTGGCACTGGAAGGGCGCCGAGCCTCCGGGCGAGGCGCTGGCCGACACCGAGATCGTGGGCCAGCTGTTCACGCGCTTGCGCGCGGCCTATGCCAAGGAAGGCGGCGCCTTCCCGGATCCGATCCTCAACCTGGCCTGGAACTACAAGATTCCGACCTCGCCCTCCCCTGAGGAGCTGGCGATGGAATACAACGGCAAGGCGCTGTCGGACCTGACGGATCCGAAGGACCCGACCAAGGTGCTGGCCAAGGCCGGCGAGCAGTTGGCCGGCTTCGGCCTGCTGCGCGACGACGGCTCCACGGCCAGCGGCTGCTGGATCTATGCCGGCGCCTGGACCCAGGCCGGCAACCAGATGGCGCGCCGCGGCAATGCCGACCCCTACGGCATCGGCATGGTGCAGGACTGGGCCTGGGCCTGGCCGGCCAACCGTCGCGTTCTCTACAACGCCGCCTCCGCCGACCCCAAGACCGGCAAGCCCTGGGTGACCAAGCGCCCGCTGGTGTTCTGGGACGGTGCCAAGTGGACCGGCGCCGACGTGCCGGACATCCGCCCCGACGCCAACCCGGCCGACCCGGACGCGGTGCGCCCCTTCATCATGACCGCCGAGGGCGTGGCGCGCCTGTTCGCGCCCACCGGCATGGCCGAAGGCCCGCTGCCGGAGCACTACGAGCCCTTCGAGTCGCCGCTGCCGAACAACCCGCTGCACCCCAACAACAAGGTGGCGCGGGCCAACCCGGCGGCACGCATCTTCAAGGGCGACCTGGAGCGCCTGGGCGTGCCCAAGGACTTCCCGTACGTGGCGACGAGCTACCGTTTGACGGAGCACTTCCACTACTGGACGAAGAACGTGATGACCTCGGCCATCATCCAGCCGCAGCAGTTCGTGGAGATCAGCGATGTGCTGGCGAAGGAAAAGGGCATCGCCAATGGCGACTGGGTCAAGGTGTCGAGCAAGCGCGGCTACATCAAGGCCGTCGCGCTGGTCTCCAAGCGCATCTCGGTGCTGCAGGTGGACGGCAAGACGGTGCACACCGTCGGCCTGCCGAACCACTGGGGATTCGTGGGCGTGGCCAAGCCGGGTTACCTGGTGAACACGCTGACGCCGTTCGTGGGAGATGCGAACACGCAGACGCCCGAATACAAGTCCTTCACCGTCAACATCGAAAAAGCCTAGGGAAGGAGCGCACCCATGTCATCACTCCAATCCCTGGACATCGCCAAGCGCTCGGCCACCACGGTGCAGCCGCCCGTGGTGCGCCACCAGCCGCAGGTGCAGCCCGTTGCCAAGCTGATCGACGTGTCGGCCTGCATCGGCTGCAAGGCCTGCCAGGTGGCCTGCATGCAGTGGAACGACCTGCGCGACGAGGTCGGCACCACCCACGGCACCTACGACAACCCGATGGACCTCTCGCCGGCCTCCTGGACGGTGATGCGCTTCTCGGAAGTCGAGCCCGAAGAGGGCAAGCTGGAGTGGCTGATCCGCAAGGACGGCTGCATGCACTGCGAGGACCCGGGCTGCCTCAAGGCGTGCCCGGCGCCCGGCGCCATCGTCAAGTACACCAACGGCATCGTCGACTTCATCAGCGAGCATTGCGTGGGCTGCGGCAACTGCGTCACGGGCTGCCCCTTCAATGTGCCGCGCATCAACAAGGCGGATAACCGGGCCTACAAGTGCTCGCTGTGCTCCGACCGCGTGGGCGTGGGCCTGGAGCCGGCCTGCGCCAAGGTCTGCCCCACCGGCGCCATCCAGTTCGGCACCAAGGAGGACATGCACGAGTACGCCGCCGAGCGCCTCGTGGACCTCAAGGAGCGCGGCTATGCCAACGCCGGCGTCTACGACCCGCAAGGCGTGGGCGGCACGCACGTCATGTACGTGCTGCAGCATGCCGACCGGCCCGAGCTCTACCACGGCCTGCCCAAGGACCCGACGATCAGCCCGCTGGTCTCGCTCTGGAAGGGCATCGCCAAGCCGCTGGGCCTGCTGGCCATGGCGGGCGCGGTGATCGGCGGCTTCTTCCACTACATGAAGGTGGGGCCGGTCGAGGCCAAGGACGACCAGGACGCCGATGGCGTGGCCGATGACGGCGAGGTCGTCGTTATCGAGAAACCCGCCGCAGACCGCCGTGAAGGAGCCCAGCCATGAGCCGTGTGTACCTGCGCCGCTACAAGGACGGCACGCGGATGAACCACTGGTTCATCGTCGTCATGTTCTTCTGCGCCGCCCTCTCGGGCCTGGCTTTCTTCCACCCGGCGCTGTTTCCGCTGACCAACCTCTTCGGCGGCGGGCAGTGGACGCGCATCCTGCACCCGTTCATGGGCCTGCTGATGGTGCTGGGCTTCGTCTTCATGTTCTTCGGCCTCTGGCGCGAGAACCTGATCGACCGCAACGACGTGGAATGGATGAAGCGTTCGGGCCAGATGCTGGCCGGCCACAAGGAGCACATGCCGCCGGTGGGCAAGTACAACGCCGGCCAGAAACTGGTGTTCTGGGTCATGGCGCTGTCGCTGCTGGTGCTGCTGGCGACGGGCTTCCTGTTCTGGAGCCCGTGGTTCGTGCACTACTTCCCGATCACGCTGCGCCGCGTCGCCGTGGTGCTGCATGCGGCCTCGGCCGTGTTCCTGGTGCTGTCGGTGATCATGCATGTGTACGCCGCCATCTGGGTCAAGGGCACCATGCGCGCCATGACGCGCGGCACTGTGACCGAAGGCTGGGCACGGCTCAACCATCCGGTGTGGCACCGCGAGATGACCGGGCGCGACTGAGCCCGACCGCAGCCCCTCGCGCGCCGGCCCGGCGCGCACGATCCGCCCCACGGCGCCGCACCCGGCCCGTGGGGTTCGTTCTTTCGCCGCCCACGCCCGGGATACCCCTGGCGTGCGCCCAGGCACCCCCATGCTCTAGCATTCGCCCCCGATGACCGAACCCAGCCACCCCGCCGCCTTCTTCGCCAGCACGCGGGTGCTCGAACCCGAGCAGATCGCGATGCAGGCCGGCCAGCGGGTGCCCTTCCTGCGCCTGCCGCAGCGCGCCACGGTGTTCGCCGACCGCGGCCTTCGCCTTCGGCAACTGGCCGCCGGCCATCCGATGCGCGACTACCTGCTCTTCGTGGCCGACATCGCTCAGGCCCAGCACGATGCGCTGCAGCATCACCCGGACGTGAAGCTGCCCGACCTGGCCGCCATCGAGGCGGCCTCGCAGGCGCTGCGCCCGCCCCTTCCGGCCGACCTGTGGCCGCGCGACCCGGCCTGGCGCGCCGTGCTGCGCCAGGTGCTGACGCCGTTGCGCGAGCGCCTGCCCGAGGGCCCCGCGCGCGCGGGCGTGCAGCGCGTGCTCGATGCCGACAGCGACTGGCTGGAGCGCCAGGCCGGCCTGCTCACCCAGGGCATCATGTTCGGCCTGGACCTGGGCACCGCGCCGCTGGTGGCGGCCGGCCTGCAGGTCTACTTCACGCACATGGCCATCGCCACGGCCGGGCAGCACGGCCTGCTGCGCGCCTTCGGCGTGACCGAGCCGCTGACGCGCTGCCCCTGCTGCGGCACGGCGCCCACCGCGGGCGTGATCCGCATCGGCGCCGACGATGCCGGCGTGCGCTACCTGCAGTGCGCGCTGTGCAGCACCCAGTGGCATTACGTGCGCATCAAGTGCGCGAACTGCGAGAGCACCAAGGGCATCCACTACCAGTCTCTGGAACCCGAGGGCGAGGCCGCGCCGGAGCGACCGGTGGGTCTCAAGCCCGGTGCCGTGCGCGCCGAATGCTGCGACGAATGCGGCCACTACCTCAAGCTCGTGGCCATGGACCGCGACCCCGAGGTCGAGCCCGTGGCCGACGACCTGGCCAGCCTGCCGCTGGACCTGCTGGTCTCCGAGGCCGGCCATGCACGCATCGGCCACAACCTGATGCTGCTCTTCGGCGATCCCGAGCCCGAAGCGGCGGGCGCACCGCCCGACGACGGCGGGGGCGGCTGATGGCCCCGCCCGACGAGTCCGTGGTCCACGGCTCCAAGGCGCATCCCAAGGATCTGCCCGCCGTCGACCGACTGCTTCGTGCCCCGGACACGCAGGCCCTTCTGGCCGTGCACGGCCACACCCTGGTGGCCGGCGAGGCACGCGCCCTGCTCGACGCCCTGCGCCCGCGTGCCATGGCCGGCGAGCTGCCCATCGCCGAGGTGCAGCCTGCGGCGCTGCAGGAAGCCCTCCAGCAGCGCGTGCAGGCCCGGCTGGCGCCGCACATGCAGCGGGTGCTCAACCTCACCGGCACCGTCATCCACACCAACCTCGGCCGCGCGCTGCTGGCCGACGAGGCCCTGGCCCATCTGCTGCGGCTGATGGCCGGCCCCAACAACCTGGAGTACGACCTCGTCACCGGCGGCCGCGGCGACCGCGACACGGTGGTGGAAGAACTGCTGACCACGCTCACCGGCGCCGAGGCCGCCACCGTGGTCAACAACAACGCCGCCGCCGTGTTGCTGACGCTGGGCGCGCTGGCGCGCGACCGCGAGGTGATCGTCTCGCGCGGCGAACTGGTGGAGATCGGCGGCGCCTTCCGCATGCCCGACGTGATGGCCTCGGCCGGCGCGCACATGGTGGAGGTGGGCACCACCAACCGCACCCATCCGCGCGATTACGAAGAGGCCATCACCGAGCGCACCGCGCTGCTGCTCAAGGTGCACACCAGCAACTACGCCGTGCAGGGCTTCACCTCGGCCGTGGATGAATCGGTGCTGGCCGGTATCGCCCATGCGCGTGGCCTGCCGGTGGCCACCGACCTGGGCAGTGGCTCGCTGGTGGACCTGGCCGCCTACGGCCTGCCGCGCGAGCCGCTGCCGCAGGAGAAGCTGGCCGCCGGCTGCGACGTGGTCACCTTCTCCGGCGACAAGCTGCTGGGCGGTCCGCAGGCCGGCCTGATCGTCGGCAGCAAGGAGGCCGTGGGCCGCATCCGCAAGTTTCCGATGAAGCGGGCCCTGCGCATGAGCAAGCTGCCGCTGGCCGCGCTGGAGGCCACGCTGATGCTCTACCTGCGTCCCGAGCGACTGGCGCAGGACCTGCCCACGCTGCGCCTGCTCACGCGTCCGCTCGAAGCCATCCAGGCCACCGCCCGCGCCGTGCACGGGCCGCTGGCCGAGGCCGTGGCGCCGCGCTTCACGGTGGAAGCCGTCGCGCTGCAGGGCCAGATCGGCAGCGGCTCGCTGCCGGTGGAGCGCCTGCCCTCGGCCGGACTGGCGCTCGCCCCGGCCGGCGTCGCCAAGAAAGGCACCGGCCGTGCCCTCGACCAGCTGGCCCAGGCGCTGCGGCAGTTGCCCCTGCCGGTGATCGGCCGCATCGCCGACGACCGCCTGCTGCTGGACCTGCGCTGCCTGGAAGACGCCGCCGATCTGCTCGGCCAGTTGCCGCGCCTGCGCGAGCGCCTCGCATGATCATCGGCACCGCCGGCCACATCGACCACGGCAAGACCACGCTGGTGCGCGCCTTGACCGGCGTGGACACCGACCGCCTGCCGGAGGAGAAGCGCCGCGGCATCTCCATCGAGCTGGGCTATGCCTACCTGCAGGCCGGCGACATCTCCCTGGGCTTCGTCGACGTGCCCGGCCACGAGCGCCTGCTGCACACCATGCTGGCCGGCGCCACCGGCATCGACCATGCGCTGCTGGTGGTGGCCGCCGACGACGGCGTGATGCCCCAGACCCGCGAGCACCTGGCCGTGGTCGCACTGCTGGGCCTGGACCGCAGCAGCGTGGCCCTGACCAAGATCGACCGCATCGATCCTGCCGGGCGCGAGGCCCGCATCGCCCAACTGCGCGCCGAGATCGCCGAACTGCTCGCGGGTACACCGCTGGCTGGGTCACCGCTGTTCCCGGTCTCGGCCCAGACCGGCGAGGGCCTGGAGCCGCTGCGCCAGCACCTGCTGCAGGCCGCAGGTGACGTGCGCGCCCACGACGACGCCCTCGCCTTCCGCCTGGCAGCCGACCGCGCCTTCACGCTGGCGGGTGTCGGCACCGTGGCCACCGGCACCGTCCACGCCGGCACCGCCCGCATCGGCGACGAACTGCGCCTGGTGCCCGGCGAACGCAGCGCCCGGCTGCGCGGCATCCACGCGCAGAACCTGCCCGCTGACAAAGCGCGCGCCGGCCAGCGCTGCGCGCTCGCCTTGGCCGGCCTCGCCAAGGAAGACGTGCGCCGCGGCGACTGGCTGTGCGACCCGGCCATCGCCCTCGCCACGACGCGCATCGACGTCCAGCTCACGCTGTGGCCCGGCGAGGCGCAGGCGCTGCGCTCGGGCGTGCCGGTGCACGTGCACCTGGGCGCCAGCGACGTGATGGCCTCCATCGCCCTGCTCGACCGCGACAGCCTGCTGCCCGGCGACACCGCCCTGGCCCAGCTGGTACTGCGCGAGCCCGTCGCCGCCTGGCACGGCGACCGCGGCGTGCTGCGCGATGCCAGCGCCACACGGACCGTGGCCGGCGTGCGCGTGCTCGACCCCTTCGCCCCCGTGCGCTACCGCCGCACGCCCCAACGCCTGGCCGAACTGGCAGCCTGGGCGCTGCCGGACCGTGCCGCCTTGCTCGATGGCCTGCTGCAGGCCGCCCCGCTGGGCCTCGATGCCGCCCGCCTGGCCCGCGCCCTGGCCCTGCCTGGCCCCGACGCACTGGCGCCCTTGCCCGCCGATGCGCTGCGCATCGACAGCATGCTGATCACGCGCCGCCATCTCGAAGCGCTGCAGGCCCAGGTCATCGAACGCCTGCGCGCCTTCCACGAGGCCCAGCCGGCGGAGATCGGCCCCGACGCGCGCCGCCTGCGCCGCCTGGCCGGCCCGCGCACCGACGATGGCCTGTGGCGCGCGCTGGTCGAATCGCTGGTGGCCGATGGCCGCCTGGTGCGCAGCGCCCACTGGCTGCACCTGCCGGACCATGCGGCCCGCCTCAATGCGGCCGAAGAGAAGCTCGCGCAGCAACTGCTGCCGAAGCTGGCGAATGGCGGTTTCGATCCGCCCTGGGTGCGCGATCTGGCCAAGGATCTGGCCGCCAGCGAGGCCATGGTGCGCCAAACGCTGGCCAGCCTGGCCCGGCGTGGCGCGGCCTTCCAGGTGGTCAAAGACCTGTACTATCCGCTGCCCACCGTCGAGCGGCTGGCGGCCCTGGCCCGCGACTGCATCAACGGCCCGGCCGGCCTGCAGGCGGCCAGCTTCCGCGACGCCACCGGCCTCGGCCGCAAGCGCGCGATCCAGATCCTGGAGTTCTTCGACCGCGTGGGCTACACGCGGCGGGTGAAGGACACGCACCTGCTGCGGCCGGATACGGCGATGTTCGGGGGGCGGGGCGCATGAGAGTCCGTGCAATGCCGGCCACGAAGGTGGCAGGGTTGGCGCCGCAGGCGACCGGGCAGCGGCGGGGCCGCGCAAGACAACATTCCATGGGCGCCGCGCAGCGGCCGCCCATTCGGAGGGGAAACGTCCCTGGTGGGGCGGCCGGGCTTCAAACCCGGTGGGTGGCGCCACGCGTCGCTGGGAGGGTTCGACTCCCTCTCCCCTCCGCCCTTTCGGGGGCATCCGCCTGCTGCGCGGGTCGATCTTGCACCTGCGATGCTCGCCGTACCCATGTACGGCTGCGCTTCTCGGCGCAACCTCGACCCGCTCGCGACGGCGGCTATCCCCCGAAAGGCGTATCGGAGTCAGGTTTGCTGCAAGTTCAAGCGTCGAGGACGGCGCGCTCTTGCTCCCTCTCCCTCTGGGAGAGGGTTGGGGTGAGGGCCCGGGCGGTGGCTCACGTGCAGCGCATCCACCGCCGCTGGCCCCTCACCCAACCTCTCCCCAGAGGGGAGAGGAGTCAAACCAGGCTCCACAAGGCCAAGGGCCGCGCCCGGCGGGCAATCCCGAAGGGGGGCCCGTCCCACGCACGCCCCGGAGCCTGGTGCGGGGTGCCCGCGGGTGGCGCCCTCAGGATGCGCCGAGGCGCGCAGCCGGATGAGCGAGGCCCGCGGTCTCCGCGGGCCGTTCCTTCTGACTCGCGGCATCTGTCTGAGCGGAGCTGCCTGCGGCAGCGCAGCGAGTTATGCCGCGCGCTCATCCGGCGAGCACCGCAGGTTCCGCGAGCGTTCAGCGAGCGGCGCAGCCTGTGGGCGACGCCCGCGGGTGCCCCGCACCAGGCGGACCTCATCGAACGCACCCTGGAAACGGCTCAAGACACCGACGCGCTTCGCCCCCAGCACCCAGGCAAGACGGCAAACACTTCAGAACGAAAAACCCACGCCCGGACACCAACGAGCGCGCTCCCCGCGGTCCGTAAAGGACCAAGCACCGTCTCAGCCTTCGACCACCAACCCCGCGGAACCCGCCTCGCAACGACCGATCACAGCCGCCGACTCGAAGCCCTCCTCGCGGAACACGCCCAGCACCGCATCGACCGCCTCCGGCGCGCAACTCACCAGCAGCCCACCCGCCGTCTGCGGATCGGTCACCAGGGCCTGTGCAACCTCAGGCAGCCCAGCGGACAAGGACACCGAGGCCCCATAGCCCGCCCAGTTGCGCCCCGACGCCCCCGTCACGAAGCCATCGGCCGCCATCGCCGCCACGCCCTCCAGCAGCGGCACGCGCGGCCACTCGATCACCACCCGCAGCCCCGCGCCCCGCGCCAGCTCCAGCCCATGGCCGGCCAGACCGAAGCCCGTCACGTCAGTGATCGCA
Source organism: Pseudacidovorax sp. 1753 (assembly GCF_040544975.1). NCBI lineage: Bacteria > Pseudomonadati > Pseudomonadota > Betaproteobacteria > Burkholderiales > Comamonadaceae > Pseudacidovorax > Pseudacidovorax sp. 1753. Next base: position 48,946 of record NZ_JBEPKY010000029.1, read on the forward strand.
TGCACGCCGTCCAGCGCCGCCAGCTTCGGCCCCGGCGTGTTGAGCTTCGTCGTGTTGGCGATCAGCTGCCGGTAGCCCGCCTCCGGCAGCTTCTCCTTCTTGAGCGCCGCCGACAGCACGCCCACGCCCAGCGGCTTGCCCAGCACCAGCACGTCGCCCGGCCGCGCATCGGCATTGCGCCGCACGCGGTCCGGGTGCACCAGCCCCAGCGCCACCAGGCCGTAGATCGGCTCCACCGAATCGATGGTGTGGCCACCCGCGATCGGGATGCCCGCCGCGCGGCACACGTCCTGCCCGCCGCGCACGATGTCGCCGATCACCTCGACGGGCAGCTGGTTGACCGGCATCGCCACCAGCGCCAGCGCCAGGATCGGCCGGCCACCCATCGCGTAGACATCGCTGATCGCATTGGTCGCGGCGATGCGGCCGAACTCGTAGGGGTCGTCCACGATCGGCATGAAAAAATCGGTGGTCGCCACCAGCGCCTGTTCGTCGTTCAAGCGATAGACCGCCGCATCGTCGGCCGTCTCGATGCCCACCATCAGCTCGGGCGGAATCAGCCCCGCCCCGCTGCTGCGCAGGATCTCGCTGAGCACGCCCGGTGCGATCTTGCAGCCGCAGCCGCCCCCGTGCGAGAAGCTGGTCAGGCGCATCGGCGCCAGCGGGTTCATCGGTCGCAGCTGCTGCATTGCAGTGTTCTCCTGAGGGCGGATTGGGAAAGCGCCGGATTATCGAAGCGCCCCCATTCCTGCCCTTGCCATCCTGTCTTTTCAACGAGGCCAACACCATGACCTTCTCTCGCCGCGCCACCCTGGCCGCCCTGCTCGCCACCGCCGCCGTCGCCACGCTCCCGGCCCATGCCCAGACCGGCACCCTGCGCGTGTCCGCCATTCCCGACGAAGCGCCCACGGAGCTGCAGCGCAAGTTCGCCCCGCTGGGCGAATACCTCAAGCAGCAGACCGGCATGAACGTGCAGTTCACGCCCGTGACCGACTACGCCGCCGTGGTCGAGGGCCTGGCCACCAACAAGATCGACCTGGCCTGGCTGGGCGGCTTCACCTACGTGCAGGCCAGGATCCGCACCAACGGCGGCGCCAAGCCGATCGTGCAGCGCGCCGAGGACGAGGCCTTCACCAGCAAGTTCATCGTGCCGGCCGACAGCAGCGCCAAGACCCTGGCCGACCTCAAGGGCAAGACCTTCGCCTTCGGCGCGCCCTCCTCCACCTCGGGCAGCCTGATGCCGCGCTTCTTCCTGCTGAAGGACGGCATCAACCCCGAGAAGGACTTCAAGACCGTCGCCTACTCCGGCGCGCACGACGCCACCGTGGCCTTCGTGGCCGCGGGCCGGGCCGAGGCCGGCGTGCTCAACGCCTCGGTGTGGGACAAGCTGGTCGAGGCCAAGAACCCCAACGCCGCCAAGGTGCGCGTGCTGGCCACCACGCCGCCCTACTTCGACTACAACTGGACGGTGCGCCCCGGCCTGGACCCGGTGCTGACCAAGAAGCTGACCGACGCCTTCCTGCAGCTCGACCCGTCCAAGCCCGAGCACAAGGAGATCATGCAGCTGCAGCGCGCCAGCAAGTTCGTGCCCACGCAGTCGTCCAACTACGACGGCATCGAGGCCGCCGGCAAGTCGGCCGGCCTGATCAAGTAAGTCCCCCTGAAAGGCGCAGCGTGAGCTTTGCACTGGAAGGCGTGGGCCTGGTCCATCCCAACGGACAGCGGGCGCTCGAAGGCGTGACGCTGGCCGCGCGGCCGGGCGAGCGCATCGCCTTCATCGGCCCCTCGGGCGCAGGCAAGACCACGCTTCTGCGCATCCTGGGCGCGGCGCTGCGGCCGAGCGAGGGCCAGGTGCGACTGCTGGACCAGGCACCCTGGCAAGCCGACGCGCGGCGCCTGCGCGCCCTGCGCGCGCGCATCGGCACCGTGCACCAGCAGCCGCCCATCGCGCCGCGTCTGCGGGCCGTGACGGCGGTGCTCTCGGGCCGGCTGGGTCAGTGGTCCACGCTCCGCGCGCTGGGCTCGCTGCTGCGGCCCACCGACCTGCAGGGCGCGCATGCCGCGCTGGCGCAGGTGGGCATCGAGGACCGGCTCTTCGAGCGCTGCGACCGGCTCTCCGGCGGGCAGTTCCAGCGCGTAGCGGTGGCGCGCGTGCTCTACCAGAGGCCCGACCTCCTGCTGGCCGACGAGCCCGTCTCCGCCCTCGATCCCACGCTGGCCGACACCACCCTGCGCGCGCTGGCCGCGCAGAGCGAGGCCACCGGCGCGACGCTGTGCGCCTCGCTGCATGCGGTGGACCTGGCGCTGCGCTGGTTCCCGCGCGTGGTCGGGTTGCAGGCCGGGCGCGTGCTGTTCGACCTGCCGGCGGCCGCGGTCACGCCGGAGCGGCTTTCCGCGCTGTATGCGGCGGAAGGTGGCCTGCCCGCCGCCGACGAGGCCACGGCAACGGCGGTGATGCCGCCGGCCGCGGCCTTCATTCCTTCGGGCTGCCGATGATCGGGCGGCCCGCCTTTCCTGCCTTCGGGTGGCCGATGGCCCCGCGTTCCACCGGCATACGCGCCGACTTCCGATGACGCCGCAGCCCACCTTTTTCCGCTCGGAACGCCAATGCCCAGTCGCACGCTGACTGCTGCGCAGGCCCCGTCGGACGCACCACCGCTGCGCGACCCGGCTGCACGCCGCCGCCTGGTCGGCGCACTGGCGGCCCTCGCCATCGCCTGGCCGGTGCTGCAGCTGTCCGAGTTCCAGCCCTGGCAGTTGCTGACCAGCGGCAACCTGGCCGTGATCGGCGGCTTCCTCGCCGCCTTCTGGCCGCCCTCGCTGGCCCCCGACTTCTTGGCCCTGCTCGGCCGCGCCACCCTGGAGACGCTGGCCATGGCCACGGCCGGCACCACGCTGGCCTTTGTGATCGCGGTGCCGCTGGCCTTCGCTGCCACGCGGGCGCTGTCGGTGTCGCGCCTCGGCCCCGGTCCGGGCCGGCTGCGCGGTGGCATCGTGCGCCGGACGGCGCGGCTGCTGCTGATGGGCCTGCGCGCCATTCCCGAGATCGTCTGGGCGCTGCTCTTCGTGCGTGCGATGGGCCTGGGCCCGGCGGCCGGCGTGCTGGCCCTGGCCGTCACCTACGGCGGCATGCTGGGCAAGGTGTATGCCGAGATCCTGGAGTCGGTGGACAACCGGCCGGCCCAGGCGCTGCTCGAATCGGGCAGCAGCCGCATCGCCGCCCTGGCCTACGGCCTGCTGCCCAACGCGGCGCAGGAGCTGGCCTCGTACACCGTCTACCGCTGGGAATGCGCGGTGCGCGCCTCGGTGGTCATGGGCTTCGTCGGCGCCGGCGGCCTGGGCCAGCTGATGGACCAGTCGATGAAGATGCTCAACGGCGGCGAGGCCTGCAGCATCCTGCTGGTCTTCCTGGCGCTGGTGCTGCTCGCGGATGCGCTGTCGAATGGGTTGCGGAGGCTGCTGGCATGAACGGCAATGTCGCCAAGAACCTTCCCCCGCGCCCCGCGCCCTGCTGGCGTTGCCGCGGCGTGCTCGCTGCCGTGCTGGCCGCCATCGTCGCCAGCTTCGCCTGGCTGGGGCTGGACATGTCGGCGCTGGTCTCGGCCGAATCGATGGGCCACATGGGCCGCTTCGTGGCCGAGTTCTTCCCGCCCGACCTGTCGCCCGACTTCCTGGCGCGCACGGCCCACGGCGCGCTGCAGACGCTGGCTGTCTCCGCACTCGGCACGGTGCTGGCCATGGCCGCCGGCGCGGTGCTGGCGCTGCCGGCGTCGGGCCGCGCAGGCTGGCCGCTGCAGCAGGCCGCGCGCTTCGTGCTCAACCTGCTGCGCAGCGTCCCCGAGCTGGTGTGGGCCGCGCTGATGGTGCTGGCCGCTGGCATCGGCCCCTTCGCCGGCGCGCTGGCGCTGTCGCTGCACACCACCGGCGTGCTGGGCCGCCTCTTCGCCGAGGCGCTGGAGAACGCGCCGTCCGCCCCCGAGCGCGCCCTGCGCGAGGCCGGTGCCGGCCGCATCGCCGCCTTCGGCTACGCCAGCCTGCCGCTGGTGGCCCCGCAGTGGCTGGCCTACAGCCTCTACCGCTGGGAGATGAACATCCGCATGGCCGCCGTGCTCGGCTTCGTGGGCGGCGGCGGGCTGGGGCAGATGCTGTACTTCCACCTGTCGATCTTCCAGCAGGCGCAGTCGATGACGGTGCTGCTGGGCATGTTCGCGCTGGTGGCGGGGGTGGACGGCGCCAGCGGCTGGGTGCGGCGGCGCTGGGGCGCCTGAAGTGACGACGGCCGCGCTGCGCCGGCAGCCGTCCAGACCAACGCTGGCGGGACCGGCTCATGGCCGATCCCCCTTGGCGCCGCAGCACTGAGACGCCCGCCGACAATCGCGCCCCATGAGCCAGCCCCGTCCCGTCCGCCCGGAAGACCGCCACGCCTTCGACACCGTCATCGACGCACGCTCCCCCTCCGAATTCGCGCTGGACCACATTCCCGGTGCCATCAACTGCCCAGTGCTCGACGACGAGGAGCGCCGCGTCGTCGGCACGCTCTACCACCAGCAGGGCGCCTTCGAGGCACGCCGCGCGGGCGGCGCGATGGTGGCGGCCAATCTGGCGCGGCACCTGCAGAGCCCGGTCATGGCCGAACGGCCGATCAAGTGGCGGCCGCTGGTCTACTGCTGGCGCGGCGGCCTGCGCAGCGGCTCCATGGTGCAGTGGATGCGCCTGGTGGGCTGGGACGCGCAGCAGCTGGCCGGCGGCTACAAGTCCTTCCGCAAGCACGTTGTCACGCAGATCGACCAGCTGGTGCCGGCGATGCAGCTGCGCGTGATCGTCGGTGCCACCGGCAGCGCCAAGACCCGCGTGCTGGAGGCCCTGGCCAAACGCGGCGCCCAGGTGCTGGACCTGGAGGCCGCCGCCTGCCACAAGGGCTCGCTGCTGGGCGCCTGGCCCGGCGTGCCCCAGCCTTCGCAGAAGCAGTTCGAGACCCGCATCGCCGCCGCGCTGGAGGCCTGCGACCCCTCACGGCCACTGTACGTGGAAGGCGAAAGCCCGCGCATCGGGCGCCTGTCGGTGCCGCAGCCTCTGGTGGAGCGCATGCGTGCGGCCGACTGCATCGAGATCCGCGCCACGTCCGAGGCGCGCCTGGCCTACCTGCTGACCGACTATGCCTACCTGGGCGACGACCGCGAGGCGCTGGCCGAGCGCCTGGGCGCGCTCAAGGAGATGCAGGGCAAGGAGACGGTGCAGCGCTGGCAGCAGTGGGCCCGCGAGGGCGCGTTGCCGCTGCTCTTCGGTGAGCTGATGGCCTTGCACTACGACCCGCACTACGAGCGCTCGCAGGCGCGGCACTTCCATGCGTGGGCCACGCGGCGGCCAGTGGAGGTATCGGCGCTGGGGCCGCAGGACATCGCCGCGGCGGCAGACGCGGTGCTGGCGCTGGGCTGAATCCTGGCGCTGGCGCGGCGCATAGGCTTTTGCTTCCCGCCCCTTGCGGGAGAGGGGTGACGGCGTAGGCCGTTCAGGGCGTGTAGAGCACCCCGCGCGGCGCGCGGCACAGCCCCCACAGGCGCACGCCGCTGGCCTTGGCCATCTGCACACCCATGGCCGTCGGCGCGGAGATCGTGGCCATCGCAGGAATGCCCACCCGCGCGCACTTGCGCACCAGTTCGTGGCTGCCGCGGCTGGACAGCAGCACGAAGCCCGGCGTGCCCAGCCGCCCTTCGCGGGCCAGGCGGCCGATGAGCTTGTCGAGCGCGTTGTGCCGGCCGACGTCCTCCAGCACATCGCTCACCGTGCCGTCCGGCGTGGCCCAGGCGGCGGCATGGATGGCACCGGCCTCGGCGTTGAGGCGCTGGCGCGGCGGCATCTGCCCGAAGCCGCGCAGCACGGTGGGCAGGTCCACCTGCGCCAGCCAGCCCGGCGTGGGCAGCGGCACAGGCGTGAGGTCCAGCGCGGCGAAGCTCTCGACGCCGCACACGCCGCAGCCGGTGCGCCCCGCCAGGCTGCGACGTCGGCCCTTCAGGCGCTCGAAGGCGCGCGTGGAGATCTCCAGCCGCACTTCGATGCCGGGCATGCCCTCGGGCAGACCGGCCGCCGTCGCGTCGACGGCCTCGGCCTCGATGCCGCGGCAGTCGCCGACGGCATCGAGGATGCCTTCGCTCAGCGCGAAGCCCAGCGCAAAGTCCTCGATGTCCTGCGGCGTGGCCATCATCACGGCATGCGAGATGCCGTTGAAGACCAGCGCCACCGGCACCTCGGCGGCCAGCACGTCCTCGCGCTCGATGCCCTCGGGCGGCAGCCCGGCCTCGCCCTGCACATGCACGGGCAGGCGCACGAGCGGAGGCAGGAGTGCGGCGAGATCGGGAGCGGCGTTGGTGGGCATGGCGAAAACGGCAATGGCGGTCGGCACGCGCACCAGCCCGCGCCCAAAGAAAAAGGCCGTGGCGCTGCAAGCACCACGGCCTCGCGATTGTGCCCAGCCCCCGCCGGCGACGCGCCGGCCAGGGCCGCCCGCCGCACGCCGTGCGGGGGCTTGGCGCCGGTCAGGCGCGCGCCGCCTGGGCCAGCGCCTCGTCGCGCAGGCGCATGTATTCGCCTTCGGGCACCGGCGCCGCGTTGGGCTTGCCCAGGTCGTTCATCGCCAGGCGATACGTCTCGCGGGCGGTGAAGCAGGCCACGGCCGAGATCACGGTGATGCCGAAGGCCAGCGCGCCCACGGTCAGCCAGATGTTGGTGGAGCCGGGGGGCGCCACGGCGGCAAAGATGGCCGGGAGCATGGCGGTGATGGCCGTGCCCACGTTCTGCGAGATGGCCATGGCCGACACGCGGGTGCGGGTGGGGAACAGCTCCGGGTAGAAGCTGGGGAACACGGCGTTGTAGCCCTGGTACACGATGCCCCACATCAGCAGCGACATGCAGATGGCCAGCGGCACGCTGCCGATGCTGATGGCATACAGGTAGCCGAAGGCCAGCAGGCCGGCCAGCACCGAGCCCACGATCATGGGCGGGCGGCGGCCGATCTTGTCGGACAGGTTGCCGACCAGCGGGATCACCAGCACGGCCAGGATGTTGCCCAGCACGGGGATCCACAGGTACACGTCCTTGTGGAAGCCGATGCCGTAGGCCGGCTGCACCGCATAGGCGGCGCCGAAGATGGTGGCCACGACCGGGATCACGTTCATCAGCGACATCAGCACCACGCGCAGCATGTCGGGGGCGTGGTGCTTGAAGGCCTCGGTCACGGGCGAGCGCGGCTTGGCGGCGCCTTCCTGGGTGAAGGCGGGCGTCTCGTCCACCTCGCGGCGGATGATCCAGCCGATGATGATGACGATGAAGCTCAGGATGAAGGGCACGCGCCAGCCCCAGCTGTTGAACTGGTCGGTGGGCATGTAGTGCGCCAGCGGCAGGAAGACGGCAGCGGCCAGGATCTGGCCGGCCTGCACGCCCTGCAGCGTGAAGCTGGCGAAGAAGCCGCGGCGGCCGAAGGGCGCGTGCTCCAGGATCATGGAGCTGGCCCCCGAGATCTCACCGGCGACGGCGAAGCCCTGCACCAGGCGGCACAGCACCAGCAGCGCAGGCGCCCACAGGCCGATCTGGTCGTAGGTGGGCAGCAGGCCCACGGCGATGGTCGAGAAGCCCATCATGAACATGCACAGCACCAGCACCTGCTTGCGTCCGCGGGTGTCGCCCATGTGGCCCAGCACGAAGGCGCCGATGGGACGCGCCACGTAGCCCACGCCGTAGGTGGCCAGCGAGGCAATGATGGCGATGGCCGGATCGCCCTTGGGGAAGAAGATCTGGGGAAAGATCAGCGAGGCGGCCGTGGCGTAGATGAAGAAGTCGTAGTACTCCAGCGCCGAGCCGATCCAGCCGCTGGCAGCGGCCTTCTTGGACTGGCGCCGGCCTTCGGGCTCGTTCGCGTGGGAAGAGGTGGACATGGTGCGAGGTCTCCGCTGTGGTGTGGCGTGTGGTTGTGGAACGGATGAGGGTAAGAGGCGACGGCTGACTCAGGCCTGGGCCTGGGCCGCCATGCGGGCGGCGCTGTTGGCGGCGCCATAGCCGTCGTAGGCGCCGATGCGCTGCACGACTTCGAAGAACAGGCCTTCGTCCGCGGCGCGCGTGTAGATGTGCAGGAAGTCGCCCTGCGTGGAGCGGTCGAACAGCACGCCGGCCTCGCGCATGCGCGCCAGCAATGCCGGGTCGAGATCGAAGCGCGTGGGCAGGTCGTCGTAGTAGTTGGGCGAGATCGGCAGGAAGGCGACGCCGCGCGCGCGCAACCGGGCCACCGTATCGAAGATATCCTCGCAGGCGAAGGCGATGTGGTGCACGCCGCCGTCGCCGCGTCGGTTCACCGCGCGGGCGGTGAGCGTGCGCCGGCTGAGCGAGGCATTGAGCACCAGCCTCAGGCTGCGGTCGGCATCGGCCGCAGCGCGGCTGCGCACCAGGCCGAAGGGATCGGCCAGCTCCTGGCTCTCTGCCAGCGACAGGCCCAGCACGGCGCGGGTGAACAGCGTCCAGGTGTCGTACTGGTCCAGGTTCAGGCCCAGGGCCACGTGGTCCACGTGCTGCAGGCCGGCATCGGGCGCCTGCCCCTCGTCCAGCACGAAGTCGGCGGCGAACAGACCGTCGGTGCCGAGCGCCGCGTCGACGAAATGCATCAGGTTGCCGCCGGGCGAGACGATGGCCGGCACCTCCACCTCACCCGGCCCGAGCGGGCTGCGATGGCGCTGCGAGCAGAGGGCGACGGCGCGGTCCTGCGCGGCCTGCGGCTGCGCGGCGCGCAGTCCGAGGGCGCAGACCGAAGGCCCGTGAAGCTCGAAGCGGCTGCGCGCGAAGGAAGCCGGCTCGGCATTGACGATCATGGCGATGTCGCCTTGCCGGTACAGCGTGGCCGCCTTGGACCGGTGGCGGCCCGCGCGGCGGAAGCCCAACTGGCGCAGTTGCACGTCGAGCTGCGGCGCAGTGGCCTCGTCGGCTGCGAATTCGATGAAGGCAACGCCCGCGAAGGCCGGCGCGGCCGGCGGCTCGGCCAGGCCGCGCAGCGTCAGGGCCGAGGCAGCGCGGGCGTCGGGCTCGGACGCCGCGGCGCGGGCTGCCAGGCGTTCGCGCACCTGGCTTTCCAGGTACAGCAGCGAGCGCATCGCGTCCACCGCGGTGCGGCGGTTGGGCGTCTCGCGGAACACGTCGTTGAAGATCTCCAGCGACAGCGGGCCGCTGTAGCCGGCCAGCAGCACCTGCTCGTAGAAGCCCACGACATCGAAATCGCCCTGGCCGGGGAAGGAACGGTGATGGCGCGCCCACTGCAGCACGTCCAGGCTCATCAGCGGCGCGTCGGCCATCTGCAGGAAGAAGATCCTGTCGCCCGGGATGGCGGCGATGCCGGCCGGGTCGTCGCGCAGGGAGAGCGTGTGGAAGCTGTCCAGGATCAGGCCCAGTGCCGGATGGTCGGCGCGGCGCACGATGTCCCAGGCCTGGCCGTAGAGCGAGGTGTGGCGGCCCCAGGCCAGGGCCTCGAAACCCACGCGCAGGCCGCGGCGCGCGGCGCGGTCGGCCAGCGCGTGCAACTGTTCGGCGGCCAGCGCCGGGGCGTCCACGCACAGCGGCGAGGTGTTGGAGCAGCACAGCATCAGCGGCACGCCCATGGCCTGCATGAGGTCGAACTTGCGCTCGGCCCGGTCCAGGCTGCGGGCGAAGGCCTCGGGCGGCATCGCCTCGAAGTCGCGGAAGGGCTGGAACAGGTCGATCGTCAGGCCCAGGTCGGCGGCCATGCGGCCCAGGTCCGCGGCCGAGCCGGGGAAGTGCGTGAAGTCGGGCTCGAACAGCTCCACGCCATCGAATCCGGCCGCCGCCACAGCCTCCAGCTTCTGGCGCAGCGTGCCGCTAAGGGAAACGGTGGCGATGGAACGGCGCATGGCGGCAGAGCTTGGGACGAAGAAGGTCGAGGGTCGGCCCAAAGTGGCCGAAACGGCCGCGACTTTAAGAAGACGCGGCCTGCGCCTACAACGTCGCCCGTGCGCAACTGTTCGCTGAACGCACCTGAGCGTTCGATGATCGCACGCGTCCGGGGTTAACCCTGAACCCGGGCCACCGGTGCGAGCTGCGCGCGATGCGCCGTCACGGCCTCGCGCACCAGGGGATGCAAGGCGGGCGCGCCGGCATCCAGCGCCGCCAGGAAGTCGCCCCGCATGCGCGGCGCCCAGAACTTCTTCAGGTGCTCGGCGATGCCCGCCAGCGCCTCCTCGCGGTCGGGCTGCGCGGCGAAGAAGTCGCCGATGCGGTTGGCCATGCGCACCAAGTTGTCAGCGTCCATCGGTGGCGGCCTCCAGGTGGGCGATCTGCTCGGCATTGAAGCGGGCGTAGTCGCGCTGCCAGGCCGAGCGCTGCTGCGGCTGCAGCACGGGCGCGACCTGCACCGCCGTCACCTTGTATTCGGGGCAGTTGGTGGCCCAGTCGGAGCTGTCGGTGGTGATGACGTTGGCCCCCGACTCCGGGAAGTGGAAGGTGGTGTAGACCACGCCGGGCTGGATGCGCTCGGTGACGGTGGCGCGCAGCACGGTCTCGCCGGCGCGGCTGCTGATGCCCACCCAATCGCCGTCGTGGATGCCGCGTTCCTCGGCGTCGTGCGGATGGATCTCCAGCCGGTCCTCGCTGTGCCACTGGTTGTTGGGCGTGCGCCGCGTCTGCGCGCCCACGTTGTACTGCGACAGGATGCGGCCGGTGGTCAGCAGCAGCGAGAAGCGCGGCGTGACCTTCTCGTCCGTGGCCACGTACTGCGTGACGATGAAGCGGCCCTTGCCGCGCACGAACTTGTCGATGTGCATGATCGGCGTGCCGATCTCGGGCGTGCTGTCGTTGCAGGGCCACTGCAGGCTGCCGTGCCGGTCCAGCTTGTCGTAGCTGACGCCGGCGAAGGAGGGCGTCAGCGCCGCGATCTCGGCCATGATCTCGCGCGGATGCGTGTAGCGCATCGGGTAGCCCAGCGCATTGGCCAGCAGCTGCGTCACCTCCCAATCCGCATACGTGGCCAGCGGCGGCATGACCTTGCGCACGCGCGAGATGCGGCGCTCGGCGTTGGTGAAGGTGCCGTCCTTCTCCAGGAAGGAGGAGCCGGGCAGGAACACATGGGCGTACTTGGCCGTCTCGTTCAGGAAGATGTCCTGCACCACGATGCATTCCATGGCCGAGAGCGCCGCGGCCACATGCTGGGTGTTGGGGTCGGACTGCACGATGTCCTCGCCCTCGCAGTACAGGCCCTTGAAGCTGCCGCCCAGCGCGGCGTCGAACATGTTGGGAATGCGCAGGCCCGGCTCGGGGCTCAGTTCCACGCCCCAGGCGGCCTCGAACTGGCTGCGGGTGGTGGTGTCGCTGATGTGGCGGTAGCCCGGCAGCTCGTGCGGAAAGCTGCCCATGTCGCAGCTGCCCTGCACGTTGTTCTGGCCGCGCAGCGGGTTCACGCCCACGCCCTCGCGGCCGACCATGCCGCAGGCCATGGCCAGGTTGGCGATGCCCATCACCATGGTCGAGCCCTGCGCATGTTCTGTCACGCCCAGGCCGTAGTAGATGGCGCTGTTGACGGGCCGGCCCGTCTTCACGCCCTCGGCATTGCCGGTGGCATAGAGGCGCGCGGCGCCGCGCACCACGGCGGCGGGCACGCCGGTGACGGCCTCCATGGCCTCGGGCGAGTTGTCCGGGCGCGCCACGAAATCTTTCCACGCCCGGAAGGACTTCTCGTCGCAGCGCTCGGCGATGTAGTCCTCGGCCAGCAGGCCCTCGGTGACGATCACATGCGCCAGCGCGCTGATCACCGCCACGTTGGTGCCGGGCTTGAGCGCCAGATGGAAGTCGGCCTGCAGGTGCGGGCCGCGGACCATCTCGGTCTCGCGCGGGTCGATGACGATCAGGCGCGCGCCCTGGCGGATGCGCTTCTTCATGCGCGAGGCGAACACCGGATGCGCCGCCGCCGGGTTGGCGCCGATCACCAAAATGACGTCGCTCTTCTCGACCGACTTGAAGGTCTGCGTGCCGGCCGAGGTGCCGAAGGTCTGGCCCAGGCCGTAGCCGGTGGGCGAATGGCACACGCGCGCACAGGTGTCGACGTTGTTGTTGCCGAAGGCCGCGCGGATGAGCTTCTGCACCAGGTAGGTCTCTTCGTTGGTGCAGCGGCTGGAGGTGATGCCGCCGATGGAGTCCTGCCCGTGCTTGGCCTGGATGCGGCGGAACTCCGAGGCCGCATGGGCGATGGCCTCTTCCCAGCTGACCTCGCGCCACGGGTCGGTGATCTTGGCCCGGATCATGGGCGTCGTGATGCGGTCCTGGTGCGTCGCGTAACCCCAGGCAAAGCGGCCCTTGACGCAGCTGTGGCCTTCGTTGGCCTTGCCGTCCTTCCACGGCACCATGCGCACGACCTGCGTGCCTTTCATTTCTGCCTTGAACGCGCAGCCCACACCGCAGTAGGCGCAGGTGGTGATCACGCTGTGCTCGGGCTGGCCCAGCTCGATGACCGACTTCTCCTGCAGCGTGGCCGTGGGGCAGGCCTCGACGCAGGCGCCGCAGCTCACGCATTCGCTTTCCATGAAGGGCTGGTCCTGCCCCGGCGAGACGCGCGAGTCGAAGCCGCGGCCGCTGATGGTGAGCGCGAAGGTGCCCTGCGTCTCCTCGCAGGCGCGCACGCAGCGGTTGCAGACGATGCACTTGGACGGGTCGTAGCTGAAGTAGGGGTTGGACTCGTCCTTGGCCGCCTTCAGGTGGTTGGCGCCGTCGAAGCCGTAGCGCACGTTGCGCAAGCCGGTGACGCCCGCCATGTCCTGCAGCTCGCAGTTGCCGTTGGCCGAGCAGGTGAGGCAGTCGAGCGGGTGGTCGGAGATGTAGAGCTCCATCACGCCCTTGCGCAGCTTCTGCAGCTTCGGGCTCTGGGTGCGGACCTTCATGCCGGACTCGGCCGGCGTGGTGCACGAGGCCGGGAAGCCCTTGCGGCCCTCGATCTCGACCAGGCACAGCCGGCAGGATCCGAAGGGCTCCAGGCTGTCGGTGGCGCACAGCTTCGGCACCTGCACGCCGGCATCGACGGCGGCACGCATCAGCGAGGTGCCCTGCGGCACGGTGACGGACTGGCCGTCGATTTCCAGCGTGACTGCCTGCGCGGACTCGCGCAGCGGCGTGCCGTGGTCGGTGGTCTTCAGGTGGTCGAGCATCGGGGGCTCCTTGCGGGTCTCGTTCGTTCTTCGTGCGGAGGTGGCGCGTCAGGCGACGGCGCCAGCAGTGGCCTGCGCGGCGGCGGCCGGCTGCAGCCCGAAGTCTTCGGGGTAATGGTCGAGCGCGGACAGCACCGGGTACGGCGTCATGCCGCCCATGGCGCAGAGCGAGCCGGCCAGCATGGTGTCGCACAGGTCGCGCAGCAGCTCGACCTGCTCTTCCTTGGCCGTGCCCGCGCGCTCCGTGATGCGGTCGATCACCTCGACGCCGCGCGTGGAGCCGATGCGGCAGGGCGTGCACTTGCCGCAGGATTCGATCGCGCAGAATTCCATGGCGTAGCGCGCCAGCCGCGACAGGTCGGCCGTGTCGTCGTGCACCACGATGCCGCCGTGACCCACCACGGCGCCCATGGCGGCGTAAGCCTCGTAGTCCAGCGGCACGTCCCACCGGGACTCGGGCACGTAGGCACCCAGCGGACCACCCACCTGCACCGCCTTCACCGGCCGGCCCGAGGCGGTGCCGCCGCCCCAGTCGACGAGCAGCTCGCGCAGCGTGACGCCGAAGGCCAGCTCCACCAGCCCGCCGCGACGCACATTGCCCGCGATCTGGATCGGCAGCGTGCCGTGCGAGCGGCCGACGCCATAGTCGCGGTAGAAGGCCGCGCCGCGCGCCAGGATGATGGGCACCGAGGCGAAGGTGATGACGTTGTTGATCACCGTGGGCTGACCGAACAGGCCCGCCAGCGCGGGGATCGGCGGCTTGGCGCGCACGATGCCACGCTTGCCTTCCAGGCTTTCGAGCAGGGCCGTCTCTTCGCCGCAGACGTAGGCGCCCGCGGCCATGCGCACCTCGATGTCGAAGGCGCGGCCGCTGCCCAGCACGTCGGGCCCGAGGATGCCGGCGGTGCGGGCGATGTCCACCGCCTCGCGCAGCGTGCGCACGGCGAAGGGGTATTCGGAGCGCACATAGATGTAGCCGCGCGTGGCGCCGGTGCTGATGCCCGCGATGGCCATGCCTTCGATGAGCACGTACGGGTCGCCTTCCATCACCATGCGGTCGGAGAAGGTGCCGGAGTCGCCCTCGTCGGCATTGCAGACCACGTACTTGTGGGGGGTGGCGGCCGAGGCCACGGTCTTCCACTTGATGCCGGCCGGAAAGGCCGCGCCGCCGCGTCCGCGCAGGCCCGAATCGGTCACCTGCTGCACCACCTCGGTGGCCGGCATGGCGAGCGCACGGCGCAGGCCGAGCAGGCCGCCGTGGGCCTCGTAGTCGGCCAGCGAGAGCGGGTCGGTGATTCCGACGCGCGCGAAGGTGAGGCGCTGCTGGCGCTTCAGCCAGGGCAGTTCGTCGACCACGCCCAGCGAGAGCGCGTGCACGCCGCCCTGCAGCCAGCCGGCTTCGAACAGCTTCGGCACGTCTTCGGGCGCCACGGGGCCGTAGCCCATGCGGCCCTGCGGCGTCTGCACCTCGACCAGGGTTTCGAGCCAGAGCATGCCGCGCGAGCCATTGCGCACGATGCGCACCGGCTGGCCGCGGGCTGCGGCCTCGCGCTCGATGGCGGCGGCCACCTCGTCGGCGCCGACGGCGAGGGCGGCGCTGTCGCGCGGCACGTAGAGGGTGGTGGGGTTCATGCCGTCACCTCCGTCGCCATGCAGGCGCCGATCACGCGGTCCAGCCGCTCTGGCGAGAGCCGCGCATGGGGACGGCCATCGAGCATGGCGGCCGGCGACTGGGCGCACAGGCCCAGGCAGTAGACGGGCTGCAGCGTCATGCTGCCGTCGGGCCGCGTGCCGCCGGCCTCGGGCAGGCCCAGGCCCTCGCAGGCATGCTGCCAGAGGGCCTCGGCGCCCATGGCCTGGCAGGCCTCGGCGCGGCAGACCTCCAGCACATGCCGACCGGCGGGTTCGCTGCGGAAGTGGTGGTAGTAGCTGACGACGCCATGCACCTCGGCGCGCGAGAGGTTGAAGCCCAGCGCGATCTCACCCACGACCTCGGGCGGCACGCAACCCAGCGCGTCCTGCACGTCATGCAGCGCGGGCAGCAGGCCGCCGCGCTGCAGGGCATGGCGCGCGACGATCTCGCGGACCGTGGCCAGGCGCGGATCGGCGGCTTCGGCGGGGGCGCGGCCCAGCTGGCGCAGTCGGTCGCGCAGTTCGTCGGGGGTGGCGAGCACGCGTTCGCTGCGAACGCGTGCGGGGCCGCTGGGCGGTGTGGGGGTCTGGGCCATCGTGGGGCGGTCACCGGCCGCTTGGGCGCCGCGCCAAGGGCGGGTGGTCAGCAGCCGGGCGGTGACGCTGGAGTTGTCTCGGGCCGAGTGTCCGTGCCGGGGGGGGCGGTCGCAAATTGCTTCGCGACATGGGGTGATTCAAGGAATGAATGGGCCGGGGGTGTGAGGTGAATGGCGTCGGCGTCGGCGTCGGCGTCGGCGTCGGCGTCGGTGCTGGTGGCTGGTGGCTGGTGGCTGGGGGCTGGTGGCTGGGGGCTGGGGGCTGGGGGCTGGGGGCTGGGGGCTGGGGGCTGGTGGCTGGGGGCTGGGGGCTGGGGGCTGGGGGCTGGGGGCTGGCGGCTGGCGGCTGGCGGCTGGCGGCTGGTGCCAGCGTGGGCGTGGCCGGACGCACGAGAGGCAAGGGTGCTAACCCGGCAGAGGACGCCGGCATGCGCGCTCCCGGTGCACGCTCGCGCTGACCGGCTTGTTGCACGTGGCGGGTGCTCGCTGTCCACCAACGTGCTTGCCGCACTGCACGGCGCCGCGAATGGCACCTCCGCACGCACACCGTCATCCTCCGCCTCGACGCTGCGCGCGAGCCCTCCCCTGTTCAGGTCGTGGGGTCTTGAGGCCGTCAGGGCCGTGGAATCCTTGAGTTCAGGGGTCCCCGGGGTCCTGGTCCTGGTCCTGGTCCTGGTACCGGGTTCCTGACGTTCTGGGACGAGGCGGACCATTCAGCCCCAGACCGTTCGGGCTGAGCCTGTCAAAGCCTCGTCACTGAAGCTCGCGCTGAGGCGGAACAGGTTGGCCGAGCCGTTGCGCCGCGCGCCGCTCTGCCCTTCGACACGCTCAGGGCGAACGGATTTCTGGGCCGGCGGCCGACCCCGGCAGTGCAGGCGCACCGTCCAGGCGGAGGGTGCCGGTGTGCGTGCGGAGGTGCCATTCGCGGCGCCGTGCAGTGCCCCAAGCACGTCGGTTGAGAGCGAGCACCCGTCCAGTGCAACAAGCCGGTCAGCGCGAGCGTGCACCGGGAGCGCGCATGCCGGCGCCCTCTGCCGGGTTAGCGTCCCTGCCTCTCGCCCGCCCCTTCAATCCGTCGACCCTTCAATCCGTCGACCCTTCAATCCGTCAATCCCTCAATCCGTTACCCGTTGACCAGCCAACCAGCAACCAGCAACCAGCGCAATTGGCACGTGGAGAAATCGAAAGCCACAGAACGCAGGCGAGGCGACCAAGCAGCACCACTTTCCGCACCCCTCAGCGCCCGATGTTGAACAGCCAAAGAAAGAAGCGCCCCACCATCACCAGCAGCTCCCACAGCGCCCGCAGCGCCTCCAGCAGCCCGGCTTCAGGCGGCGGCATGGCGACTCCCTTCGAGACGACCTACGGACCTCACGCCGCCAGCGCCCCGCCATGCGCCCGCAGTTCGCCCAGCCACTCGGGCGACTGCAGCAGCACCAGCGCCGCCTCCAGCGCCCGCGACGGCCGCACCGCCGCCGGCGCCATGAAGCCCAGCGGCGTGCGCACCGTCGGCAACACCAGGGGCTGGGCCAGAAGACCCGGCTGACCGCGCACCGTATCGACCATCGCCCCCGGCAGCACCGCGCACACATCGCCGGTCTGCACCGCCAGCACCAGCGTGAGCACCGAATTGGTCTCGACCGCCGGCGCCACGCCCGCCGCACCGGCCTCGGTGAAGGCGGCGTCGATGATGGCGCGGTTGTGCATCTCGGGCGTGAGCAGGCACAGCGGCAGCGCCGCCGCCTCGGCCCAGCCGATGGGCTCGCCCATCTGCAGCACCGTGGGCGTCAGGCTTTCGGGGGATGTGCGCAGCAGGAAGTAGTGCTCCTCGATCTGCGGCCATGTCTGCAGCGCCTTGGCCGCCGGGCCCTGCCGGCCGGTGTAGCCCAGAGCCAGGTCGATGGCCAGGTGGTCCAGCCCGGTCTCCAGCTCCAGCGAGCTCATCGACAGCACCGTCGGCACGATGCCCGGATGCCGCACGCGCAGTCGCGCTGCAAAGCGGCTGAGCAGCGGGATGGCCGTGGGCACGGCCGCCATGCGCAGACGCCCGCGTGGCTGGCCCGCCTCGCTGCGCAACTGCTGTTGCAGCCGCTCGTGCTCGTGCAGCATGCGGTGGGCGCTGGCCAGCACCTGTTCGCCCTCAGGCGTCAGTCCCGCATAGGCCCGGCCGCGGCGCACGATGGCCACGCCGAACTCGGCCTCCAGCGCGCGCATGGCATTGGACAGCGCCGGCTGCGTGATGTGGCAGGCCGCCGCTGCCCGGCCGAAATGCCGGTGCTCGGCCAGGGCGGCCAGGTAGCGCAGGGAGGCGAGGAGGTTCATGCGTCGGCAGGGCGGCAAGGCAAGTCAGCCACTGCCGATGATCGCCGGGCTTCCTTGCAAATGGATCGGCCGCCGATCAATTTGCAAGGACCGGGCGGCGCGTGGCCGGCCGCCCGGAAGGCCGATCAGGTGTTCTTGCTCACCGTGATGGTCGGGAACTTGGACGAGAAGTCCTTGGCCTTGCCCGCGATGCCCATGGCCACCTGGCGGGCGACGGCCTTGTACAGGCCGGCGATCTCGCCGTCGGGGTCGGCCACCACCGTGGGCTTGCCGCCGTCGGCCTGTTCGCGGATGGTCATGGCCAGGGGCAGCGCGCCCAGGTAGGCCATGTTGCGCTCGGCCGCCATCTTCTTGCCGCCCTCGTGGCCGAAGATGTGCTCCACATGGCCGCAGTTCGTGCACACGTGCACCGCCATGTTCTCCACGATGCCGAGGATGGGCACGCCCACCTTCTCGAACATGGTGATGCCCTTGCGGGCGTCGAGCAGGGCGATGTCCTGCGGCGTGGTGACGATCACCGCGCCGGTGATGGGCACGCGCTGGCTCAGGCTGAGCTGGATGTCGCCGGTGCCGGGCGGCATGTCGACCACGAGGTAGTCGATGTCCTTCCAGTTGGTCTGGCGCAGCAGCTGGTCCAGCGCCTGGGTGGCCATGGGGCCGCGCCAGATCATGGCCTGGTCGGGGTCGACCAGGAAGCCGATGGACATCAGCTGCACGCCATGGCCTTCCAGCGGGTCCATGGTCTTGTCGTCGGGGCTGGTGGGCCGGCCGCTCACACCCATCATCATGGGCTGGCTGGGGCCGTAGATGTCGGCGTCGAGCAGGCCGACACGCGCGCCCTCGGCGGCCAGCGCCAGGGCCAGGTTGGCCGCGGTGGTGCTCTTGCCCACGCCGCCCTTGCCCGAGGCCACGGCCACGATGTTCTTCACGCCCGGCAGCAGCTGCACGCCGCGCTGCACGGCATGGGCGGTGATCTCGGTCAGCACGTTGACCGACACGTTCTCGACGCCGGGCACGGTGCGGGCCGCAGCGACCAGCGCCTTGCGCAGCGCCGGATGCTGGCTGCGGGCCGGATAGCCCAGCACCAGGTCGAAGGCGACGTCGCCACCGTCGATCTGCAGGTTGCGCACGGCCTTGGCCGCCACGAAGGACTGGCCGGTGTTCGGGTCCTGGACGCTTTTGAGCGCGTCGATCAGGCCCTCGGGGGTCACGGTCATTGGATTTGGCTCCTCAATTGGGCGGCGAGTCTACGGGGCCGGCGCGGCCGCTGCGGCGGAAGGGACAAGCCTCGGACGCTCAGCCGGCCCGGGATGCTGCCGGGCCCGGCTGTGCAGGTCCTGCCGGCACGGCCGGATCGTGCCGCCGCCGTGCCCGCCCACCCTGCCCCGCCCAGCGCAGCACCAGGCCAAGCGCCAGAGCCATGTAGCCCAGGCCGCCCGGCACCCACATCACCAGGCCGGCGATCTGCTGGTCGGTGAGCGGGTCCAGCCCCCAGGCGCGGGCGCCCGGCCCCTGCAGCGGATAGAGCGGCAGGCTGGCGAAGGTCAGCAGCGCGCCGAGCAGACCGGTGTGGGCCAGCGTGGCCAGCACGGCCAGCAGCACGGCGCCGCGCCGGTCCTGCGGCGCATGGACCGCCTGCTGGAAGAAGGCGAAGGACGCCCCCGCCAGCGCCGCCGTCGCGACCCAGTGCACGGCACCGTGGGTCAGCGTGGCGGCATAGACCGCCGGCAGATGCCACAGCCAAAGCAGGCCGCCATGCAGCGCAGCGGCCAGCGGCAAAGCGGCACGCCAGTGGCGGCGCGGCGGCGCCCAGCCCAGGGCCAGCAGGGCACAGCCGGCCACCAGCGTCATGATCTGCACCATGTGTGCAGCGGCCAGCGCGGCGCCCAGACGGCACAGCGGCGACACCAGCGCGAGCACGAGCAGCGCCAGCCCTGCCAGGCGCCATCGGCGGGCGCCGCCGCCGGGCAGTGCCGGGAGCGCATGTCCCAAAAAGGCCGGCGCGATCGCGGCGGGCCCCGCGGCGCGGACGGCCAGCGCCAGCAGCGGCACCAGCACTGCCGGCGCCAGGCTCCAGGCCGCCCACCAGTTCTGCGGCAGGGCGGGCATCGCGTCCAGGGTGCACAGGCGAAGCAGGTCGAGGGGCATGGCGGAACTCCGGAATGAAGGTCGGTGCGCGAGGACGTGGGCAGCGCCGAGGGATGCAGGGGCGCTCAGAGACAGGCAGGCAGCCACAGCAGCGGCAGCGCGACGAAGAACGTAGACACCGCCGCCACGCCATGCAGCACCGCCGAAAGCGCGGCGATGAAGCGCCGCCGTTCGCGGCGCTGGGCGAAGGCGCTTTCGGGCACCTCGCCCGGAGGGTCGTCCGCCTCGGCCTGGCCCACGGCATCGGCCGGAAGCGCAGGACGACGGGGGCCCGGCGGGTCCAGTCCCCGCAGCGTCTGCGCATGGCGCAGGCAGCGCCACGCCGCCAGCACCAGCAGCGCGATGGTGAGACCGGTCGCCAGCATCAGCACCGCATTGGCCGCATTCCCGGGCGTTGGCGCACCGGCCGTCCAGCGCGGCGAGCAGGCGAGGGACACGCCCCCGTAGGCCACCACGAACCAGACCGACCACAGCGCGAAGCCGGCCACCAGCTGCCACGGGCTCTCGGGCGACAGCCAGCGCAGCAGGCGGGGCGCGCCGGCACCATGGCCCCTCATGCCCACCCCCGCGGCACCAGCGCGAACGCCAGCCATGCCAGGACGCAGGCACCCGCCGTGTAATGACAGAAGGCCGCGACCACGCCGGGCTCGTAGGGCCGGCGCGGACCCACATGACCCGCACGCACCCGTGCCGCCTGCATCAGCGCCAGCACGCCGGCCAGCAGCGCATGGAAGCCCAGGTAGAGCAGCGTGACGGCGACGATGGCATCGTGTGCCTGCAGGCGCGGGCGCAGATCGAGCGTCGCACCCAGCCATGCCAGACCGCCCGCGGCGGCCAGCGCGAGCAGGCCGGCCGCCGCCAGGCGCAGGGCGAGCGCGCCACCCTCCGCGCGCCGCAGCCGCTTGACCGCATCGCCCATCGACACGCTCGATGCGACCGCCAGCCCAGTCACGGCCAGGAGCGGCCACAGGCCCAGCACCGGCCGCGCTGGCGCCTGCCAGCCCGGCGCCACCGTCCACAGGTAGAGCCAGCCGAAGAGCAGCGAGCTGAAGAACGCCCCATCGGCCAGCAGCGTGAACTTCATGCCCCACAGGCCCGGCCCATCGAAGCCATGGGTGTGCGGGCGCAACACCACGCCGTGGACTTCGGTGACGGCCTCCTGCTCCTCGTGCGGCGCGCCGTAGCCTGGATGGTCGCCATTGACCCAGGCCCAGCGCAGCAGCACCAGCGCCGCGCCCGCACCGAAGATCGCCGCCGGCACATAGGCCTTGAGCAGCAGCATCACGCACAGCAGCGCGATCAGCAGCGCCGCGTGAAAAGGCAGCCAGCTGTTGCCCGGCAGCACGATCAGCTCGGTGGGCCGTGCGGCCACGGGGCTGCTGCCCAGCGTCTCGCGCGCCGCCACGCCGCGGGCCAGGGCATGCCGGCCGGCGGCGATCTC
Organism: Pseudacidovorax sp. 1753; assembly: GCF_040544975.1. NCBI lineage: Bacteria > Pseudomonadati > Pseudomonadota > Betaproteobacteria > Burkholderiales > Comamonadaceae > Pseudacidovorax > Pseudacidovorax sp. 1753. Next base: position 70,266 of record NZ_JBEPKY010000029.1, read on the forward strand.
GGCCGGCAGGCCGGGCCGCGTCCACAGCGGATGGCGCGTGTGCACCGCGGGCTGGCTGGCGAAGTTGTAGGCCTCCGCAGGCATGGCGGTGGCCCATTCCAGCGTATCGGCCTTCCAGGGGTTGACCTCGGCCCGCCGGCCCAGGCGCCAGTGCAGCGCCAGGTCCAGCAGCACCGTGACCACGCCGAAGGCCATGACGAAACCGAAGACCGAGGAGATGAGGTTGGGCCATTCCCAGCCCAGGCCCGGCTCGTAGGTGTAGACGCGCCGCGGCATGCCCAGCAGGCCCGTCCAGTGCATCACCAGGAAGGTGCCGTTGAAGCCGATCACGGTGAGCCAGAAGCCGGCCCGCGACAGCCGCTTCGACGGCATGCGCCCGCTCATGTGCGGCAGCCAGTAGTACAGACCCGCCAGCAGCGGGAACAGCATGCCGCCCACCAGCACGTAGTGGAAGTGCGCCACCACGAAATGCGTGTCGTGCACCTGCCAGTTGAAGGGCACCAGCGCCAGCATCACGCCCGTCAGGCCGCCGGCCACGAAGACCACCAGGAAGGCGGCGATCCACAGCATGGGCACCTCCCAGCGCGGCCGGCCGGTCCACAGCGTGGCGAGCCAGGCGAAGATCTGCACGGCCGTCGGAATGCCCACCAGCATGCTGGCCGCCGAGAAGAAGGCCTGCGCCAGCGCCGGGATGCCCAGCGTGAACATGTGGTGCACCCACAGCCCGAAGCTGAGGAAGCCGATGCCGATGAGCGACGCCACCACCCAGCGGTAGCCCACCAGCGGCCGGCCGGCAAATACCGGCACGATGGTCGAGATCAGCCCCGTGGCGGGCAGGAAGATGATGTAGACCTCCGGATGGCCGAAGAGCCAGAAGAGGTGCGCCCACAAGAGCGGATCGCCCCCGCGCGTCGGGTCGAAGAAGGCCCAGCCGGCGGCGCGCTCCAGCTCCAGCAGCAAGGAGCCCAGGATCAGCGGCGGAAAGCCGATCACGATCATCAGAGAGGTGACCAGCATCGCCCACGCGAACACCGGCATGCGCTGCAGCGCCATGCCGGCCGAACGGGTGCGCAGCACCGACACCGCCAGCTCGATGGCCGCCGCCATGGTGGAGATCTCCACGAAGGTGATCCCAATGAGCCAGAAGTCCGAGTTGATGCCGGGCGAGTACACGTTGCTCGACAGCGGCGTGTACATGAACCAGCCGGCATCGGGCGCCAGCTCGAACGCCAGGCTGCTGGTGAAGATCACGCCGCCAAAGAGGTAGCACCAGTAGCCGAAGGAAGACAGGCGCGGGAACACGAGGTCGCGCGCGCCGATCATCTTGGGCAGCAGGTAGGCCGCGATGCCCTGCAGCATGGGCACGGCGAACAGGAACATCATCAGCGTGCCGTGCATGGTGAAGGCCTGGTTGTAGGCCTCCACGCCCATGAAGTCGTGCTGCGGCAAGGCCAGCTGCGCGCGGATCAGCATGGCCAGCACGCCCGCGATCAGGAAGAAGGCGCCGCCCGTGAGCATGAAGCGCTGCGCGATGGTGCTGTGGTTGACGGCGGCCAGCACGCGCCAGCCGGGCGGGTTGCGCCAGGTCTCGTGCAGGGCGCGGTGCAGGGCGTCGTCGGCCTGCTGGTTGGTGGCCTCGCTGGTGGGTTGCTCGCGCTCGGTCATCGGCCAGCCTCCTGCGCGACGGCGGCGGCCACGGCGGGTGGCCGTGGCGTCAGGGCGGCAGCGGGCGGCGCGTTCAGCCACGCATCGAAGGCCTCGGCCGGCATGGCCTGCACCACCATCGGCATGTGCGCATGGCCGGCGCCGCAGAACTCCGCGCAGACACCGCGGTAGGTGCCGGGCCGGTCCGCCTGCAGCCGCACGACCAGCGTGCGGCCCGGCACGGCGTCGAGCTTGCCGCCCAGTCGTGGCACCCAGAAACCGTGGATCACGTCGGCGCTGCGGGTGTGCACGTCCACCGCGCGGCCGGCGGGCAGACGCAGCTCGTTGCGCAGGCGCCGGCCGGTATCGGGGTAGTGCACCTCCCACCACCACTGGTGGCCGGTCACTTCCACCCGAAGCGGTGCGGCCGCCGCGCCCGGCCAGGGCAGCTGGTGGAAACCGGCCGGCGAGCCGAAGACCAGCAGCGCCGTGATGGCGGTACCCGGCAGCAGCAGCCCGCCGCCCACCAGACATCGGCGCGCGATGCGACGCTGACGAGCGCCATCAGCGGCCCGGCGCGCCTCCTGGCCGGAGCGGTGTTCGCCCCCTTTTTTGACACCCGCCGATTCGCCCTTGCCACCGCAGCGGTCACGACCGGCGCGCATGGCCAGCGCGCCCAGCACCATCATCAGCAGCCAGACCGCCGCCGCCACGCCGAACATCCACCACCACACCTGCGCGATGGCGCCGGCCGAGGGCCCGGCCGGGTCGAGGACCGACAGCGGCCCCCGGCATCCGCCGAGGAGCGGCAGCAGGCCCAGCCCCACAATGGCCGGATGAGCGCCGCACCTCCGAGCCCGGGCCAAGTGATGCCCGAACCCATCCGCAGCCGCGCGGCCATTGCCGGCCATCCGCTGCATCCCATGCTGATCCACTTTCCCGTGGCGGCGCTGATCGGCCTGGTGGGGACCGACGGCGCCTGGTGGTGGACGCAGGACCCGTTCTGGGCGCGCGCCGGCCTGTGGCTGGCGGGCGTGGGCGCGGCCGGCGGCTGGGTTGCCAGCATGGCCGGGCTGATCGACCTGCTGACGGTCAGGCGCATCCGCCGCCTGGTCACGGCCTGGGGCCATGCCATCGTGGCCGTCATGATGCTGTCGCTGGCCACGCTGAACTGGGCGTTGCGCTGGCGTGCCGAGGACCCGGCCCAGTGGCTGTGGCCCTGGGGCGCGGGCATCACGCTGTTCACGGCGGGCTTCATCGCGCTGGCCGCCTACCTCGGCGGGCGGCTGGTGTACGAGAAGGGCGTGGCGGTCGACATGACCTGAGATGGCGCGGAGGCGCCCCGCGTGCGTCTGCAGGGACGTCGCAGGCGCCAGGCCCCATGGCACGGCCCTCATGGCAGCGTCCCGTCCAGACCGGGCTTGCGCAACACCAGCCAAGCGATGGCCAGCAGCAGCGGCAGCAGCAGCGCACCGATGAGCAGCGCGGCGCGCCGCGCAGACTGCCCGCGCTCCACGCGCAGGATGAGCAGGCCGTAGCTGGCATGGCCCAGCGCCAGCAGGCCGACCAGCACCAGCTTGGCCAGCAACCACAGCCCGAGCGTGCCCTGCACCACGAAGATCAGCGTGCCCGAGCCGATGGCCAGCAGCGCGGCCGGCGTGGCCACCCAGATGAACAGGGCGCGCAGGATCTCGTCCTGCGGCTCGCCCAGGGCTGCCGGTCGGCGCCGGGCGTCGCCGGACGCGGCTGCAGTCGCCAGCGGCAGATAGAGCAGCGAGCCGCACCACAGGATGACGGCGCCGATGTGCAGGACCTTCAGCCAGGGCATGCCGCCCTCGCGTCAGAAGGCAGGCGCGACGCGCATTGCGGGCCCGGCAGGCGGAACCCGTGACCCAGGCACGGCATGCCCAGCGGAGCATGCGGGCGGATTCGACACCGCGCGCTCAACGCACGTCCACCGGGGCGTCGCGCCCCTTGGCGGCGGGATGAGGTGCGCCGCTGGCGTCGCCCTTCTCGCATACCTTCTCGCCATCGTGGCTGCCAGGCTCGTGCGGCGGCGGCAGGTCCGCATCCTGGGACTGCGCGGGCCGGCGGCGCCGGCTGCCTGGCTTCAGGCGGCCTTCTTCCTCCAGCTTGCGCGCCTGTTCCCGGCTGCCGGTGGTGGCCGCGCGCGTGCGCGGCGTGCTCGTGGACATCGCCAGACCCCTTGCTCGAAACGGGCCGGCACCGCGGATGGCGCCGGCGGGTTCGGGTCAGGTCGCGTGTCCTGTAGTTGTGTGTTGCGGCGACGGCACCCCGGGCTCTCCCCCTGCGTACCATCGTAGGAAGCCCGGCGCGCGCCCGCTGTCGGACAACGGAGCTATGAGGTCGAGCGCGCCAGGTACTGCCGCGCAAAGTCCACGAACCAGTCGATGGCCGCGGGCTGCGCGAGCGCATCTCGCTTGACCACCTTCTCCAGCGGCTGGCCCAGCAGCAGCTTCTTGACGGGCAGCTCCAGCTTCTTGCCGGTGATGGTGCGCGGCACCAGCGCCACCGGAACGATCTCGTCGGGCACGTGGCGGGCCGAGAGCCCGGTGCGTAGCGCCTGGCGGATGCGCTGGCGCAGCGGCTCGTCGAGTTCGATGCCGGGCCGCAGCTGCACGAACAGGGCCATCCAGGACGGGCGGCCCAGGTATTCGAGGTCCACCACCAGGCTGTCGGCCACCTCCTCCAGCTGCTCCACCACGCGGTAGAACTCGGCTGTGCCCATGCGCACGCCCTGGCGGTTGATGGTGGCGTCGGAGCGTCCGTAGATGACGCCGCCGACGGCGCCCGGCCGGGGCACCAGCCGCAGCCAGTCGCCGTGCCGCCAGACGGGGCGGCCCGCCGCGTCCTGGAAGGTGTCGAAATAGCTCTCGCGGTAGCGGCTGCCGTCTTCGTCGCCCCAGAAGAACAGCGGCATGGAGGGCAGCGGATTGACGCAGACCAGTTCACCGACCTCGTCCATCACCGGGCGGCCGTCGTCGCTCCAGGCCTCGACGCGGGCGCCCAGGGTGCGGCACTGCATCTCGCCCAGGTACACCGGCAGCGTGGGCAGGCCCACCAGGAAGCCACCCGCCAGGTCAGTGCCGCCGGAGACCACGTTGAGCCACAGGTCGGGCCGGATCGACGCGTACATCCAGGCGCAGGCCTCGGGCGACAGCGGCGAGCCGGTGGAGCCGAGTGTGTGCAGCGCGTCCAGGTCGGCGATGTCGCGCGGCACGATGCCGGCCTTCATGCAGGCCTGGTGGATGGCCGCCCCCGCACCGAAGAAGGTGGCGCGCGTGCGGCCGGCGAGCTTCCACAGGTGGCCCCAGTCGTGCTCGGGCCCGTCGCCCGTCACGCTGCCGTCGTACAGCACCACGGTCGCGCCGCCCAGCAGGCTCATGATGTGGGCGTTCCACACCATCCACGAGGTGTTGACGGCCCACAGCACCCGGTCGCCGGGATGCAGGTCGTTGTGCAGCACCATGTTGACCATGCCGTTGGCCAGCACGCCGCCATGGCCGTGCACGATGGGCTTGGGCAGGCCGGTGGTGCCCGAGGAATAGAGGATCCACAGCGGGTGATCGGCCGGCAGCGGCTGCGGCGCCACGGCCGACGGCGTGGCCAGGGCGTCGGCCCAGGGCTGCCAGCGCCGGGCCTGCACCTGGGGCGGCGGCGCGGCATCGGCCGCGAGGTGGGGCACCCACAGCACCGCCTGCACGCTGGGCAGCCCGGCCAGGATCTCGTCCAGCGGCGCCCGGCGGTCGAAGGGCTTGCCGGCGAAGCGGTAGCCGTCCACGGCGATCAGCACCTTGGGCGCGATCTGGCGGAAGCGGTCGCCGACGCTTACCGGCCCCATGTCGGGCGCGCACAGCGTCCAGATGGCGCCCAGGCTGGCGGCGGCCAGGAAGGCCACGACGGTCTGCGAGATGTTGGGCAGGTAGCCCGCCACGCGGTCACCGGGTTGCACACCCAGGTCGCGCAGCGTGGCGGCCACGGCGCCGACCTGACGCTTCAGCTCGGTCCAGCCCATCTCGCCGCTGCCGCCGGCCTCGCTCTCGTAGACGATGGCGGGCGTCTCCAGCCCCTCGTGGCGCAACACCTGCTGCACGAAGTTCACCCGCGCGCCCGGAAACCAGCGGGCGCTTGGCATGGGCGCGTCCTCCAGCATGCGCGCGGGCAGCGGGTCGAAGGGCAGCGCGAAGAAGTCGAGCACCGCACGCCAGAAGCCCTCGGTGTCCTGAACCGACCACTGCCACATCGCCTCGTAGCCGTCGAAGTGCAGGCTGCGCTCGCGCTGCAGCCATTGCGCGAAGGCCGTGATCAGGGCACGGTCGCGGCGAGCGTCATCGGGCGTCCAGAGGGGGGTGGGCGGATGTTCGGAGGGGGTCATGGGCGGTCGGTTGAAGGGGGCGGCGTATCGCTCGCCGGCAGGGTTTCAGGAGTCGGCCGTGAAGCCGATGCGCGGCACCTGCACGCGCCAGAAGTCGGTGTCGGCCTTGAGTTTCGCCGCCAGTTCCTTGGGACCGACGAACTGCGCGCTCATGCCGAATTCGGCCAGGCCCTGCGCATAGTCCGGCTGCGCAACGGCCGCGCGGGCGGCCGTCGCCAGCCGCTCGATGACGGCCTGCGGCGTGCGGGCCGGCACGAAGAGCCCGAACCATTCGGTGTTCTCCAGCGCATAGCCCTGCTCCGCATAGGTGGGCAGCTCCGGCGCGAAGGGGCTGCGCGCGCTGCCGCTGACGGCCAGCAGGCGCAGCCGGCCCGAACGCAGTTGCGGCAGGTAGCTGCCCAGCACGGTGGAGTAGCCCGCCACCTGGCCGCCCATCAGGTCCTGCAGGCCGGGCCCGTCGCCGCGGTAGGGCACATGGGTCAGCTCCACGCCGGCCATCTTGCCCAGCAGGCTGCCCAGCAGGTGCGGCGTGGAGCCCGCGGCGGGCGAGCCGAAGGCCGCCTGCGCCGGATGGGCCTTGGCCCAGGCGATGAAGTCGGGCAGCGTCCGGACGCTGGCCGGCACCGCGGGCCCGACGGCGAAGGCGAAGGGGAAGGTGCACACCATCGCCACCGGCACCACGTCCTGCGGTGCATAGGGCGGCTTGCGGTAGGTGAAGGGATAGACGCTGAAGGGCGCTGGCGGCGACAGCAGGACCGTGCCGCCATCGGCCGCGGCCTCCTTGACGGCACCGACCGCAATCTGCGTACCGGCGCCCGGCCGGTTGTCCACCAGCATCGTGGGCGCATAGGCGCCGCGCAGCTTCTCGGCCAGGCGGCGGGCCACGTTGTCGGTGCTGCCGCCGGGCGGAAAGCCGACGACGATGCGCACCACCTCGGGCGTCTGCGCCGAGGCCAGGCGCGGCCACAGTGGCAGGGCGGCGGTGGCGCCCAGGGTGCCCAGCAGGCGGGCGGTGAACTGGCGGCGGTCGGTCATGGCGAGGTCTCCTTCAGGCCCGGTCTCGGTGCTGCCGGGCTCGGTGCGCACTGTGCCGTGGGCGGCGATGGAGGCCTGTCGGTTTGTTGCGCCGGCTGTCGGCGCCTTGCGCCACTGCGGGAAAGTCCTGAGACGGATCGGCGGGCGCTCAGCCGCCGCGTCGCCACGCCGTCGGCGACTGGCCCCAGTGCCGCCGGAAGGCCTGCGAGAAATGCGGCGCCGAGCGGTGGCCGGTGCGCGCCGCGATCTCGGCGATGTCGAGCGAGGTCTCGCGCACCAGCTGGGCGGCGTGCGCCATGCGCTGCGCGTTCAGCCAGGCGTGCGGCGTCATGCCGTACGAGGCCTTGAAGGCGCGCGCGAAGTGGAAGCTGCTCAGGCCCACCAGCCGCGCCATGCGCTCGACCGTCCAGTGGGCGTCGAGCGCCTCGCGCACTGCCTCCTCCAGCTGTTGCATCTGCCGTCGCAGCAGCCAGGCGCCACCGCGCAACGCCCGGTGCGGGCCGGCATAGTGGCTGAGCAGGTGCAGCGCCAGGGCCTGCGCCACATGCTCGCCGAAGCCGCTGTGCAGCGCCGCCTGGCTGTCCAGCGCACCGAGCAGCATGCGGGCGAAGCCGTCGAGCACGGGGTCGTCGCGGCCGAAACAGCTGTGCAGCGTGACCTCGGCCTGCGCGCTGCGGTGGAGCCAGCTGGGGGCCACGTCGATGTGCAGGTTGTCCCGCGGCCGGGCGCTGCGCCAGAAGCTGGGCAGGCCCGCGGGCACGACCACGGCCTGCCCCGGCTGCCAACGGGTGCGGCCCACGCTTGCGCCGTGGCGCTGCAGCAGGTCGGTGGGAATGGCGCGACGCACGAGGATGGTGTGCTCGGCCGTGGGCGGCACGTAGAGGTCGCCCTCGGGGCCGACCTGGTGCCACAGCATCAGGCCCGGCCAGGGCAGGCCCTGGCTGGAGCGGCGCACGGAATGGCCGGGCAGGGCCTGCCAGGGCTCGCGGGCGGGCGAGGCACCTTCCAGCGCGCGCCAGCGGCGCAGGTCGAAGCCGCCCGGGGTGTTCGCGGTCGGATCGGATTCGAGGTTCATGGCGGCGGTGCGGGCATGGCGGTGCGCGCGATGCTACTGCCGCGGCCCGCCCCGCCCCGCGCCGTCCTCAGCCGCCCTTGCGGGCCGCCAGCATCTCGCCCATGCGCTGGTGGATCAGGTTCACCGCCTTGAGCGGCCGCAGCATGACCTTGAACTGGGTGATGCGGCCATCGGCGTTCCAGCTGATGATGTCCACGCCGTTGACCTCGATGCCATCGAGCGTGACGGTGAATTCGAGCACGGCATGGTCGGCCGCGATGGTTTCGCGCACATAGCGGAAGCTGTCGTTGAAGAAGACCTGGAAGGCCGCCGTGAGGTAGGCGCTGACGATGGGCCGGCCCACCTGCGGCGTGTGCACCACGGGCGAATGGAAGACGGCGTCCTCGGCCAGCAGGGCCCAGAGGCCGGCGCTGTCGTGGGTCTGCACCAGGCGGTGCCATTGGGCCAGGGCGGCGGGGTGCGTCATGGGTGTCTCGGTGGGCGCGGGCGGCCCTGTTTCTTGGGGGACACGGAAGGTAGCGCAGCCGGCCTCGCGAGGGCCGTCCGCTGGGTGACAGCGGGAGTACGGCATGACGGGTCCAAGGGATCGCGCGGCCGTCGCGTGTCTTTCTCCCTCTCCCGCGAGGGGAGAGCAACTGTGTTCAAAGTCAATGGTTAGTTCATGCAGTGGCGTGCTGTGGATAACCAGGCTGCCAGGGCACGCCCGATTTGATAACCG